>JBGTFX010000513.1:0-2655 GCA_041747055.1 Balneolaceae bacterium | reverse complement strand
AAGCACACCCGCCAGTCTAACGCCTGCCTGAACCAATCGCTTTTTTACGGTATCTAAATTTTTGTATCGGTATTCGTATCCAATCCGGTTATTATCCGGTAAATTATATACATCATCACGGTAGGTCACAGATTCATTAGCCCAGTCTCTTACAGTAGCACTCTGCCATTCGGCAACGGTTTCTGCGTCTATCGTATCAATATTCATTGCCAATTCTGAATAGCTCATTTGTCGCGACATAATCATATCGGTATCCCAAACCCGGTGTAGATTCGAGTTGTCGCCCATCCACTGTACTCGAACTTGATTTCCACCAAGATCCGTGCCGTTCCCGACATGTAACGGCTGATGAATATCTCCAACCATATGCATTACCATTTTTAAATGATCGTGTTCTTCCTTTGCAGAAAGCCCACCCTCTTTTAGTTCACTGATCAAAGTCTCCAATGCCCAGATAATATCGCCATCCGGATTTTTTTCAGTTTCTTCATATGTCATGCCATCAGGTATGGTAACCCAGTGCCATGTACTTGTGTAATTATAATGTTCATCTGAGCGAATATCATCCATCCAAACTGTTGCATTGGCGATGGTCTCTTTCCCTATCACCCTCTCAATTTCAGCCGCTGTTTTTTCAGTGATATGATTTTCTGCTACTTGTCCGGTTACATAGTGACCTACTTGTCCCCATTTATTAGTCTCATGTTTTTCAGAAGGGGCAAAAAAGAAAAAGATAAATAGAAATAAAAGAGCTTTCATACAAAAATGGAATTGTTTCAAATTTAAGATTCAACAATATTCAAATAATCCGTCTGAGTTGCCACCTGCAGATTGAGATTTAAAGATAAGATTATTCAGGTCTGCTCGCAGGTCAGAGACGCTTCAGTACGCAGCTCAGGTCGCCGAACCTAAGAAAGGACTTAATTCTTTCGTTCTTCGGCAAGTTTTCTAAAAAGCTCTTTCTCTTTTTCGGACAGATTCTGTGGAAGTTTTATTTCAGTCCTCACAAAATAGTCTCCACGGCTGCCATTTTTCTTAAATTCAGTTAATCCTCGACCGGGAAATTTAAACAGTTTGCCATTAGGGGTCTCTTCAGGAATTGTAAGTTTTACTTTTCCTGAAAGAGTGGGGACAACTAGTTTTCCCCCGAGCAATGCAGTATAAAGATCTACATCAACGGTTTGATAAATATTTTTTCCCTTTCGCTCGAATCCCTCAGGAATGTCAATAATTACTTTTAAATACAGATCGCCACGAGGGCCGCCCAGGTTTGAAGGCTGACCTTTACCTTTTAGCTTTAACCTCTGACCGGATTCCATTCCCGCCGGAATTTTCACTTTCATCTGTTCGCCGTTTAACCGAACCGTTTTTGTGGAACCTTCAACAACATCTTCAAGTGATACATTAATTACGGCTTCGGTATCTTGTCCGCCGGGACGCTGGCGCCCGCTTCTATATTGTTGTTGATGAAAGCCTTCACCTGCACCGCCAAACAGAGATTCAAAGAAACTGGAAAACGGACTTCCACCCTGTGCGCCGCCATATTGTCCACCAAACGCATCTTCAAAGTTTACGTTAGTGCGTTGCTGGCCTGCATATTGAGACCAATCGAAACCACCTCCACCGGCTCCTCCCTGCTGATATCGTTTCCAGTCAGATCCTGCTCGATCATAGAGTTTTCTCTTCTCAGGATCCTTTAAAACCTCGTATGCCTCCCCTACTTCCTTAAATTTCTCTTCTGATTTAGGATTGTCAGGATTTTTATCGGGATGATATTTTGCTGCGAGTTTGCGGTATTTTTTCCTGATCTCTTCCTGTGTGGCAGATCTGTCAACACCTAAAATTTTGTAATAGTCTTTGTAATCCATTCATTTTCACCTCGCCGTTATTATTGCAAAAGGTATGCCATACATCGATTTTGTGCAGATTTGGCAACTTAATGACATAAAAAAAGGCTTCTGCCGCAAAACGACAGAAGCCTTTAACCTCAACCAAAACATACTACTGAGATAACTCAAAAGCTATATACATATTGTTGCCTTGCCTGTTAATTCTCAGTAAAATAACATCTTCACCAGACTGTACGAATGCATTTACTGAACTAAAAAATTGATCAGAATTTTCAATTCGTTCGCCACTTACCTGAATAACTACATCACCTTGTCGAAGCCCCTGGCGAAAAGCATTACTAGTTTGATCAATCTGCATTACAACAACTCCTTGTACTTCAGATCTCAGTTGTAGCTGATTACGAAAATTATCGTTCAGGTCTTCAACGCTAAAGCCAAGACTCTCCCGAAGTTCTTCGCGTTCATCAGAGTCTACTTCTCCGGCAATTGCTTCAGCATCCATTTCGCCAATTTCAACCGAAAGTGTTCGGCTGTCTCCATCTCTAAAAATAGTAACATTAACGTCCGTACCTGGAGGGGTGTTAGCGACTAATGCCCTAAAGTTATTCCAATCCGTAACTTCCTGGGCATTCCACTCTACAATTACATCCCCTTCTTCAAAACCGGCATTATCAGCGGGGCCACCTTCCACTACGCTTCCAACAACAAATCCTATGGGCCTATCTATTCCTAAAGCTCTTGCCATGGTTCGATCAACATTTGCTCCCCAAGATAGTCCTAAAAACCCCCGCGTTACACGTCCATC
>JBGTFX010000512.1:0-3130 GCA_041747055.1 Balneolaceae bacterium | reverse complement strand
TCAATCTTCTTTTCGCGAATAAGCCGGTCAGAAATTTTATCAAAATAGTGGTTAATCCATTTTTGCCTGATGTTCAGCAAAAAGCCGATTCCCCGGGTCGGTAAATCAGGCATTGTCACAAAATGAACGTCTACTCCATTCACGGCTTTGCTTTCGTGATGTGGAAATCTCCCGCCTTTTTTTTCGGTCAGATAGGTCACCGAATGACCTTCTTCAGCCAGTTTTTCAGCCAGAACCCTGAGTGAAGTTTCCGCTCCGCCAACGGTATAACCCAAATAGCTCGACCACTGAGTGTAGATTAAAATGTTCATCATTTAAAGAAATTATATTTTTTGATCAGAATCAATATCCCAAGTATATGTGCGATGCGTTTTGTGATGTTTACAGCCCAGCGCTTCAAGACTACGCTGCATCAGCCAGTTTTTTTCGCTGACCCAAACTCCTTCAAAATATTCTAATGTGGGTACGGCTTTTTTTGTCATTTGAATTCCGCGAATGAACGTCAGCGCTTCCAGTCCCAATTTTCTGTATTTGGGTACGGTTCCGAAAACCAGGCTTCGCAATCGGGTAGCTCTGCGTTTTAACAATAAGAGCCTGGGGATTTGCCACCACTTCATCAATCCCTTTGTTTTGGCTGATACTTCATTTAAATCAGGAATACAGACTACAAATGAGGCGGGTTCTCCATTAACAAATGCAATTAAAACGCTTTCGGGAATCATTACTTTTTTGAGCTTTCCAACCATCTGCTGAACCGTTTCGCGGGTAAGTTCTGTAAATTCATGCTCACGATCCACAATATCCTGATTGCTCCAGGAAGCATTATAAATAGACCGGATCGCCTCGGCATCTTCATCCAAATTCTTCAGATTTATCGGGCGCAGTTCCACACCGGGCTTGTTTTCAATCCGATCTGTAATTCGCACCAAACGCTCGGGCAGTGGTTCATCAAACCGACGTTTGTAGCTCCAGTGATCATCCAGTTTTACAGCACTCGTGTTCTCTATAAGCTCTTTGTAATACGGCGGATGATAAAACATGCCATACATCGGAGGTTCGTCAAAGTTCTCGACCAGCAAACCCCAATAGTTGTCGTTCTCCCCAAAGTTAATGGGTCCCCTGAATTTTTGGTATCCTCTGGCTTGATGCCATTTTGCAACGAACTCAATCATCGCATCAGCTACGGCTTGATCATTGATCATCTCAACAAATCCAAAGCCTCCCATTTTCGGATCAAATACGGAATCTTTTTCGGGGTGATTCATCACTGCAAACCGGGCGATTAGTGTATCATCATCAAACATTAGAAAACGTTCGCACTCCCCTTTTTCGAAGAATGGATTTTTCTGCGGATCAAATATCGCCTCAATTTCGAACCGAAAAGGCGGAATCCAGTTTTTATAATCCTGATAGATCAAAAATGCAAAATCATGAAACTGATCAACCTGATTTTTAGATTCAACTTTTTGAAATCGGTATGCCATAAGAATCGAGCAATGCTTACATTACGATGAACTGATGATGATAGATGTTAATCACTTCAGATGCTAATTCAAGGTTAACTTGTTCACTTTTTAACTCGCTTAGGATCATTTTGGGGAATTTTTTCAGCTCAGTTTATAATCAGAAAATCTGGATTGTTTCGTTACTCGCTATTTCCTGTGTAGCATCGCTTGTTCTTCATTGGTCAATAGATTCCACACCCACGCAAAAGCTAAAGAGTCAGCAGCAAATTGATTCACTTATCACTTCAACATTTGCTGATTTTAATATCCCACTTGAACAGGTCAGAACTACCACAATTGTGCATGATTCGCTATTTCACCGAAAAAATTATCGTGTGAATGTTTATCCGGGTTTTTCAAAAACAAGTTTCCATTATACGCTGCATAAAAAGCTTTATCCATTAAAAATTGAAACGTATGGAGAGGTTTTTTTCCCTGAAAAAGATTTAAGGCTACACCTGTTGTACAATGATACTGTACAGCGAACCGTAATTATTCAAACTGATCCTGATTTGTTGATTAAATCTCAGGAGCAGGTACATGCACCTTAACGCACTTCCTGATTATGAAATTTATAGAGACCCAGAAATTTTTTAGAAAATTTGAGCTGCTTGATTTTCCCCAACCGGAAATTATCTCTCTTAAATACCCGGTATTTCTTTGCCATGGATATGGTGGAATTGCCGGTTTGATTAGACCATCTCCCCTTCACGAGCCCTGCATGACCCTTCGAAGTCATGGTATACACGCATTTGCACCGAATATTGTACCCTACGCCAAAATTTCAACTCGTGCAGAGCAGTGGGCAGAAAAGATTGAACAGACTAAACAGCAATATGGATATGAAAAAATAAATGTTGTTGGGCACAGTATGGGAGGGCTCGATATCCGCTATGCCATTTCCAGTTTAAGCATTGGTAATTCTATTGCCTCCTATACCTCAATTGCAACTCCCCATCATGGGACTAGCCTGGCAGAACTTGTCCTGACCACCCCGGATGTGCTCAGAGAAAAGCTTGGAGATATGTTTGATTGGTTTGGTGAAAGTATTTTCCCCCGGGCAAAAAGTGATGCCGTAGCCGCTGTTGAACAGTTAACTCGAGAATATGTAACAAAAGAGTTTAACCCGAATAACCCGGATGATGAAAACATCAACTATTTCTCCTTTAGTGCGGCGGTAGGAAAAGGTACAAAGGAACCATTAAATCCAATCTATCGGTATCAAAATCAACATATTCACACTAATGAAGGGATCAACGATTCGTTTGTTTCTGTTGAAAGTGCTAAATGGGGAAATCATCTAAAAACTGTCCCCCTCAGTCATATGGAACAGCTCGATATTCAGGTAAGCAAAGAGAGAAAACAACTTGTTAACCAGTTTTGGCAGGATTTGGTTGAGAATTTGAGGGTGAATGGGTTTTAGTACAGTTATAAAGTAATTTATAAGTCATTCTGAATTTATTTCAGGGTCTCCATCCTGTTGGTTTCAATATTACACCAGGTTAAAATCCAATTTCAAAAGCCTGAAAGAGGGCGGATTTATTCTGAGGGACTATCTATTTGAGGCTTTCAGCCTCACCATTCCAGGAATTCCACGTACCCAGAGCGCTGCTCTGGGCTGGGTT
>JBGTFX010000511.1:0-2569 GCA_041747055.1 Balneolaceae bacterium | reverse complement strand
CCGGTGCGGGCGTTACATTGCCCTATTGGGTATCGGCAAGTATGGAAGGCTCGCTGATTGGCTACAATATTCTCAAAACACAAGATACGCTGCCGAGCGATATTATCACGGGTACTAGCTCTGTGGTAGGATTTATATCAGCGCTTGCGGGCGGCTTAGTCGTGGTATCGGGCAAGGTGATTTTCAAATGGACGCCCCGTACGCCCGCTTATGGCGGCTATGGCAATTACGGCAACGGCATGAAAAGATGCAACTGCTGAAACAGAATTCCGGCAGTTGATTTTTTTACCATCAAAAACGAACCGTCATGTTTTACCATAAAGACGCAAATCAATTTTTTCTGGAACATGGGAATAAGTATCCTGCATTGCTTGATCAATTATCATTGAGTTCTAATAAGTATTATGACAATCCGCTCAATAGTATTAGAAGAAAAAGAAACTGGCTACAGTTTAATGATATAGACCACTTCGAGGCTGCTATACATGAACTGGAGAAAAGAGATGAGGATTACTTGAGAGAGTTTGAGTTTAGGCAAAGATTTACATCATTAAGATCAATATATGAAATAAACAAAACAGAGGAAATTGAGTTTTGGGATGATGAAGATATTGATGATGAAATAATTGACCATGAACCATTATCCGCTGTTTTAAATACAGAAGGAATTGTTGAAATAGGGAATAAAATATATAAGATAGATATAGATAATAACAAGCTGATAATATTTCCATCCTATGAAGCGGGTCGCTTTCAAACTTCACAATTTCTTCCTGTTCACAATAATTATATTTCAATAAATTTAGATGATGATTTCTCTGATGAAATCCTTTTTTCAAACACTGTAAATATCGAAAATTCCGGAATAGGTAATCAGGGGGCTATTGTTTTCAAGAAAATTGGGTGCAAAGGATGTGACGGAAACGTTGTGAAAGGTAAGCCTTATGTTGAATATAAAACAAGAGATGGTGTATATCGATTTAAAACCAAAGCTTCTTACCGAAATTTTGGAATATATAAACGATTACAGTTAAAAATAAAACATCAATATAAAGAAATAGGCTCAAATGGAAGATGGAAATTGATTAAAGCTCCAAATTTAACTTTCTTCGCTGATGCAGCATATACCAGAAGATGTAAAAATAGCTTTAGTAAGAGAATTGACCACACTGAACCGAATAAACGTAAACATAAAATTAATATATATAGCGGTGCTCTAAAACTGAGTTATTTCAAAGTTGAAAATATATATTTGGGAGGCGAGGGCTTAGATGAACTGTTGCATGAAACACATTTAAGCGATCTTATTTGTGCATAATTTATTTAGAATGAAATCAATAAGTATTATCGCTATATTGCTGGTACCGCTTGCGTTATTTTCAAAAAATGATAGTACTACTCATTCTTCTGGGCTGCCATCAGTAAAAAACCATATTGAATTAAGTGTAGGTTTTACGCTTGGTAATTCTATATCTGAAAGAATCTCAGGAGACGCAAAAATTAAATCTCCTTTAACTTTGGGCTTCAATTACATTGGGTTTGGATATTTGGTAAACTTTAATAAAAAGTTTTCTGGAAAACTCGGTTTGAATATCGGGTTTCAGTCTTTTGGTTTCAATGGAAGCTACTTTAGAATTGATAATGAATTAGATTATTTCAGAAATCGTGATTATGTGTTATCAATAGAGTTTCCATACCATTTAGTATATAAGTTTAATTTAAATAGAAGAATACTTATGTACTTTGAAGCCGGAATTAATTTTCGGGGATATCAAAAATTAACTTCCGTTATTACCAGTTCATATTGGGATCCGGTTAAAAATGATTTAATCGAATTTTATTCGAAAACAGAATACGGGACAGTTAATCTTAATATTACCTATTCGCTTAATGGTGGAATACTGATTGAATTAAAAAATACAAAAATGATTAAAGTCGGTTTGCTTAGTAATATCGGACATTTTAGGGTAGTTGAAGGAAAATATTATTATTATGAAAACAACACCACGATTGCTGAAGGAAGATATCTATCAAATGGAACATATTTTGGAATTTGCATCGGATATATTTTTACTAATGTAAGAATTAAAAAATAATTCTCCGTATAGCTCAAGTTTGCGCATTTACTTTGAGCAATGAATAACTTTTGCTGCTCCGTAATAATGGGATAAGTTTTCAGCTTATACAAAATAAAAAAACTATTCTGAAATAAAAAATATCCGCAACTCACCTGTACACGCCTGAATTTACTTCACTTTTTCTGCCGGGCTGAACAAAAATCCCCTCATTTGGAAATTTTCAAAAAGAAATGTAATTTCATCTTCATGATGGAAAATATACATTACATATTATTTTCATCCTGCATCCTGCACTTCGCACTACACTAAAAAAATCAATCCCCAAAGTTATTCCGGTTGCCCTGCCAAATGAACAGGCTGCGATTTTAATCCTAAGGACTTTTCATTTTTTTTTAACTTTAAAAACATACTGCCATGTTACAACCAACCATCAATCCCTATCCTTTTGTAGGCGCTAAGATTTCCGAAGGACTTGATGCCATCGCGGAAGA
>JBGTFX010000510.1:0-3537 GCA_041747055.1 Balneolaceae bacterium | reverse complement strand
TACAGACACAACTGGATTAAAAACTATCGCCTGGCAGCATAAAGGCGTCTTTCTTGGAACTGATCGTCAGCCATACAGAAGTTCTAGGACCCACAGATCTGATTTTAATTTAACTCGTGAATTGACCATCTATCAGATTTTGGATGCATCGCTCTTGAGTGGAAAGGAGTTAAGATTTAGTATCTCTGTTCGTTCTCTAATCCAAGAAGGCAAAGCTGAACTAATCGTCGTTACTGAAAACCAGAATGTTATTAGCAAAGAGATTGAATTTGATGAAAACAAAGAGTGGAGTTATGAGGAGCTTCGGGCTGATATTGAAGAAAATAGCGGCATTTTAATCGCAGGGTTAAAGGTGCAGGGAGATACGGATTTATATATTGATAAACTGAAACTGGAATACCGGAAGGGATTATCAGATTGGACGACGTATCCCTTAAAAAATCCTGAATTGGCTTTTGAAGCACCGGAAGTTCTGGAAAGTTGGGAAATTAATAGATTAGGTATCTTTGAGTATAGAAGTACGGATCATACTGAGCCTTTGAACAAGTCATTTAGGATAATATCAAAACCTAAGCTCTTTAGCCAAACTCCATCTGTGGGCGAAACGGCCGTTCAGCAAATCAACGAGACGTTGTGGAGTGAAGTTCCACTGGCTTTGTATGGCACAGATGAATTTACACTACCTCAAAGTTTATCAACAAATGAGGATATAAAGCAAATCGAGCTCAACAAAATTACGTTAGATGATGAAAGCCTTCGCCTTGCCAATATTATAATTGCATGGAATGTCTTCCAGCATTTCTATCCCTATTTTGATGTGGTTGATGTGGACTGGGATAAGGTTTTAGAAACTGCACTTTTAAGAGCTTTGAAAGACCAAACCGCAAATGAATTCCTGAAGACACTTCAATGGATGGTAGCTCAATTGCAAGATGGACATGGTGTAGTTACATGTCAGGAAGCCACACAGTTATTCAAACCACCGATCAGAGTTGATGAATTGGAGGGGGAATTTCTGGTAACAGCCAGCCAAGTTGATGAGATTACCGTTGGTGATATTGTAAAAAGTATAGACGGAATATCGGCAAGACAGGAACTGAACAATAGACTAGAATTGGTTTCAGGATCTCCCCAATTACGAGGATACCGAGCTTTAAATATGTTTGCAGCTGGATATAAAGAAAATCAGGCTATATTTGAGCTGGAAAAAGTATCTGGTAAAACAGAAACGGTGAGAGTTTCACGAACAAGTACGGCCAATCTATTTAGCTCCATGCTGGAGTTTGATTATTCGGCTATTGAAATGATTGACGATGATATTTATCTCATCAATTTGCGCAAGATCACCCGAACAGATTTTGAAGAGCATTTGGGAAAACTGTCATCAGCTAAGGGTATTATCTTTGATTACCGAAATGGAAGTAATTCTTCATTTAGTTTGTTTGATTTGGTTCCACATTTAACTGACAAAGAGGTTCAGTCACCCAACTGGTATATTCCTGAATTGATTTATCCTGACAGGAGGAATATAAAATTTGACTACTCAACTTGGAATATATCCCCAAAGCTGCCACATATTAAAGGTGAAAAAGTCATCATAAATTCTCCCGGAGTAGTATCAAGTGGTGAAACGCTGATGAGTATTATAGATCATTATGAACTTGCAACACTAATTGGAAACTCGACCGCAGGTACAAACGGAAATACGAATTATATCGATCTTCCTGGAAGTTGTCGGATAATGTGGACTGGAATGAAAGTACTCAAACATGATGACTCGCAACTTCATCTTAAAGGCTATAAACCTGCCTACTTTATAAAAAGATCCATTAAGGCTGTGAGGGATAATCGGGATGAATATTTAGAAAAAGCCATTGAAGTAATTATTGGAAATGCCAATTAAAAACAGCTTCAAAACGGACATGACAATTAAAAATATTTATCAGTTATTTCTTGGCGGATTGTCCTGTCATATAAATTGTTTCAACCTAGTAAACTACTGGTTGCCTATTTCCCACCGTATTGCAGATGATCATTAATTAGAATGTTGGCATTATTATTTAAAAAAATATAGAAAAATGTATTTTGTTTTGGCATTTACAAATATGATCATATTTTCGTTTTCTATTGTAGATTGTTACACCAAAAAAATATTCATTATGCAGAAGAAGAGAAATTTAAAAAAAGCTATGGTAGTGCTAGATAGTCAATTACATTTGATTGATCGGGTATCTGAATGGGCTGAAGCAAGTGGCTTTTCAAATACTAAAACCTTTTCTAGGTTATTCCGGAATCACTTTGGGGAACGACCTGCGGTTGTAATGAAACGTAAAAAATTGGAAAAAGCCATAGAGTTATTGTCAAATGGAAATGAATTGAGCAATTATGAAATTGCCCGTGCAATTGGCAAAGTGGATGAACAAGCACTTTATCATTTTGTCAATGGAAAGACGGGTAACCCCCCTGAATTTTACAAGGGTAAAAAATAATAGAATAATTTTATAGTAAGTTTTACTAGCAAATTATAAGAGCAGAAGTTCTTGGAGCTGTTGAATAGATTTATAATTTTCCATTGAAAATTCATTATAATTCTAATTAGCATGCTAAAAGAGGATATTGATCAAGTTTATAGTGATGAGGTACAAGAGATCCTGGGCCACATTCCTAATTGGATCATCCGTTGGGGTATTGCAGTTATTACCATAACCGCTATAGTTTTATTAAGCACAAGCTGGTTTGTTAAATATCCAGAGATTATTTCAGGGCCGGTTACCATTACCTCGGAATCGCCCCCGATTGAAGTTGTGACACGCTCTATGGGTCGGTTATTTTTGCTTGTTGATGATAATGATGAGGTTGATGAGAGCGATGTATTGGGTTATATAGAAAGCTCTTCTGACTATGCAGACATGTTGACAATGGAACAAGCAATACTTCAAATCTCTTTGAACGTGGAGAAAGATTCTCTTATTGCTGATCTTCTTCATGTACGGCAGCTACGAAATCTTGCTTTGGGGGAAATTCAATCTTCATACGAAAGACTTCAATATCATATTCAATCTCTTCTGCTGTTCTATGAATTAGATGTAAACCGTCAACAGATTGGGCAGATTCGGGAAAGAATTATCACTTATGAACAATTAAACACAGTGCTGAATACTCAAAAAAGACTTCTTTCTAAAGAGCATGAAGTAAGCAAAAAAATATTCCTGTCTGACTCGACTCTTTCAGTAAATGAACATATTTCGGTTAGGGATTTTGACAACTCCAGGTTGAATTTTATACAAAGACAGCGCAACCTAAAAGATGCAGATATTGCCATTTTAAATAACCAAGTTCTGATTCGCGATTATGAAGGCCGCATCAGGGAGTTGACTTTAGAACAACGCCAACAGGAAGGGCAATTACTGGGTAATTTGGAAGAAGCATTAAAGGTTTTAAAAACCCACGTCGTTGACTGGAAAAGGACTTACCTCCTTCAAAGTCCGTTCAGTGGAACCGTCGCATTTTTCGAGTATTTGACAGATAACAAGTTTG
>JBGTFX010000509.1:0-1969 GCA_041747055.1 Balneolaceae bacterium | reverse complement strand
TATTCCCGTTGGGTTGTTTGCACTTTATTCACTCAACCAAGCGCCTGCCGGCAATGGGCTTGGAATGAACCTCTATTTGAAAGAGGTAAAATCGGCCTTAATGTCGAAAATGGTTTTAGGACTTTTCCTCGGAATGTTTCTCACCTTTATCATTATCTATGGCGGTTACATCACATTTTTTACTGTCTTGCTCGATGAAAAATTTGAGAAAAGCTCGTTGGCAATCGGCATTATTTTATCGGGATCATCGATAATTACCGCAATTACATCTGCTCAGTTAGGTAAAATCACAAAACGATTCAGTGAAAAAACGCTCATCACTAGTTCGGCAGTTTTGTACACCCTTATTTTTCTGATGATTCCTTCCGTTGATAATATCTGGTATTTCATCATTCCAATCTCTCTATTTGGTGTTGCTCAGGGCATGAACATTCCAAGCATTCTAAACCTGCTGACCGGATATGCCCCCAAAGAATTCAGAGCTGCATTTCTTTCTGCCAACTGGATGGTAATGAGAATCGGCCAGGCATTAGGCCCCTACCTGCTGGGAATCGTATATCTTCACATCAGTCTCGATAGCACATTTTATGTAACCGCTATTGCCGGAGCTCTTTTCGTAGTAAACTGTCTAACACTGATTCGTACTGGGAAAACCAAAGCTGATCTATCAATCAAAGAATCAGAAGAAAACTCAATTTTTTGATCGGATTCACCTACTCCGCTGAATTCAAACTCTGATATGCCTGAATGGACCGCTGAAGAATATCAGCTGCAATTACTTCGTTTCCGACACTCTGTATCTCAACCCGATTCTCTCCTTTATAAGAGCCAAACCATTCAGTTAAAATAGGAATTACTCCGGGGAACAATTCCTGCAGATCTTCGAGTGTATGAACCGTTCCAAACCAACTGCCGGGATCAACAGCGATTAATTTATCGTCCTGCTCTCCATCATCCAGCATTTTTAAAACCCCTACCAAACGAACAGGTAAAACGGTACTACGATCAACAGCCGGGGCCAAAAGAATAATGTCCAATGGGTCATCATCCCCTCCCTCTCCCTGTGGCAGCCAGGTTCTTGGAACCATCCCGTAGTTTGCCGGATATGGTAAATATGAAACAATCCTCAAAGAGTCACCGATAAATTCCCATTTCAGATGCCCACTTTCTTTTTCCACTTCCCACTTTTGATTACTTCCTGCAGGAATTTCAATAACCATATTAATCAACCCGTCTTCAGCGATAGCAGGGAAATCTCGTAAAAAATCATGGGTGCTAATCGAGGTGGCACTTCTATTATCGGTTGAACATGAGACGAGAATTAAAAATAGAGGTAATAATATGCGCATTGTAACAATTGGTTTGAAGTTTACCAGCAAAGGTAAAGGCTGAGATACCCCCCATTATTACCAAACTGTTAAGTGTTCTTAAACTGATAATAATTTTATAACCGTGAGATAACATCCAGGTAAAGAAAAATACTTTTCATGCAGATGACTATTGATTCATGACAACCAATCTGATCACATAAGAGAGGCAATCGTGAAGGTTGCCTCTTTTTTATAGCTGAAATTGAATGATAAAAGAATCATCTAAATCAATGAAGACAAACATCAAAGTGGTGTTTTATTTATGGATAAATAATTCAAAGGAGACAACTAATCAAGCATTGATAATGATTTGGTAATAGTCGAGTAATGATTCGATAACGATAGAACGATTTCTTTAACTCGTGTTGATCATAACTTTAAATAGAATTGTTTATGAAAAATTTGATACTCAGTTTATTCGTTTTTGTATTACTTCAAGCAAGTGTTTTTGCCCAAACTACTGTTCGCGGAACGGTTAAAGATTTAAGAGGTGAACCATTAACCGGGGCAACCATCGTATTTGTCAATGCTGATTATTATGGTGTTGCCGGATTGGATGGAAGCTTTATTATCCGAAATGTACCGGCAGGAGAATATCA
>JBGTFX010000508.1:0-4268 GCA_041747055.1 Balneolaceae bacterium | reverse complement strand
TCCATGTAAATGTTTACAATTGTAGGAACCAAGTATTGACAAGTGCCAACCAAAAATGCATTGAGCAATGAGAAATCAAATGGTCCAATGGGAGAGTTTATCAAGCTTTTACGAACATGGTTTGAGAAAGGATTAATCCTTAATTTCCTTATCAAAGAATTAACACTATCCCCTTCTTAGATCCCGTTAATCATCAGGACTTGGAAGGGGATTTTTTTATCTTTGTGCTTAGCTTCATGTCAATCCAAAACCAGACAGGTTTCCCTTCAATCTTCTCCAATACCCATGGATACATTTGCACTTACCATGAAAATTCGTTCTAAAGCGCATGAGTTGGGGTTTGATGCGTGTGGGTTTTCTCGTGCGGAGCCGTTGGATAAAGAGGCTTTTCGACTTGAACAGTGGTTACAAGAAGGAAAGCACGGTACGATGGACTGGATGGAAAATAATTTTGATAAGCGTGTTGATCCTACTAAACTCGTTCCCGGATCAAAAAGTGTGGTTAGTGTAATTGCCAGCTACCGGTTTGATAAAAATGAGCAGTTCGACCGAAAATCTCAATCCCCAAAAATTGCGAAGTATGCTCGGGGTAGAGATTATCATAAAGTATTCAAATCTAAACTGAAAAAGCTTTTCTACTATACAAAAGAGACTGTCGGTGATATAAATGGCCGTTTTTTTGTTGATTCAGCTCCCGTTATGGATAAAGCCTGGGTTGAAAAATCGGGTCTTGGATGGATGGGAAAAAATGGGAACATGTTAAATAAAGAACTCGGATCATGGTTCCTCATTGGTGAGATGATTGTAGACGTGCCCTTTGTCTACGATGGGCCCACAACGGATCACTGCGGCAGTTGCACCCAATGTATTGATGCATGTCCTACAAATGCCATTTACGAGCCATACAGAATCGACAGTAACCGGTGCATCTCTTACTTAACCATAGAGCTAAAAGAGCAGATTCCTGAAGAGAATCAAAAAGATTTGGGTCAATGGATGTTTGGCTGCGACATTTGCCAGGATGTATGTCCCTGGAATCGAAAAGCAAAATATGGAACATTTGAAGATTTATACCCAAGAGAAAAAGTATTGACTCCACCCGGAGAAAAATGGAGCGAAATAACTCCCTATCAATTCGATGAAATTTTTGATGGTAGTCCTGTGAGAAGAGCAAAACACGAATGGTTTACCCGTAATGCTTCTCTTGTAGAGAAAAATCTAGCGACCTCCTTAAAGAAGTAACGGAAACCAGACCGTGGTATTTCTATGTAACCATCAAAATTCTTCCTGAACCCCACATGATTTCGGTTTTGAACTACATTCAATTTAGAACAGAAATACCACGGTCTCATCATATGCTGACTCTACCACCGACCTTGAAGAGTTTGGAGCGACAGCTAAAATCCTTCAAGAGTCGTGGTTTTCAACAAAGACACGCGAAGTCTTCTAAGACTTCGCGTGTCTGATTTGTAAATAAAATTAAGTGTAAGAGTGAATTATTCAATTACCGGACTCAGCCAAGATCTTATTACAATCGGACTCTTACAGGCTCTGCTTCCATCCTCACCAGACATAAGTATTTCTATGTAACCATCAAAATTCTTCCTGAACCCTACATGATTTCGGGTTTGAACTTTATTCGATTTAGAACAGAAATATAATGTCTCTCTACCGAACACTTCCTAAAACTCTTCTCGTTTGTCCTTTAATGATTTGTAAAGCATCTCTCTGGCTCTGAAAATGTGTGCTTTTACTGTACCCAGTGGAAGATCAAGATCATCAGATATTTCTTGATAACTTAACTCTTCGAGGTGACGCATCTCGATAACTCGTCTGTATTTTTTAGGCAGCTCCGCTATCGCATTTCTTATAATTTTTTGGCGCTGAGTGCGGATAATGTTACGGTCTGTTTGTGAACTATGATCTTCGAGCTCTACAGACATCTCTCCTTCACGGGTTTTTACCGGTTCATCAATGGACGTGGTTTTCAGTTTCTTTTTTCTTAAATAATCAATCGTATGATTGGTTGTAATTCTATACAACCAGGTAGAAAATGCGTAATCGGTATTATAGGATGAGAGATTATCGAATGCTTTCACAAATGCTTCCTGAATCAAATCCTCAACCTGTTCATGCACTTTCACCATTTTCATTACATGAAAGTAGAGTGGTTTTTGATATTTACTCACCAGTTTCTCGAAAGCACGCTGGTCACCCTTTACGGCAGATTGCACCAATGCATCATCTTCAAGACTACTCTTAGATGCCTGATCTCTGGGGGATGTGTTACCGGAGTCTGATGGAGAACTCATTTATTAGATTTAAAATAATTTATTATTTTGATATAAATGATTAAGCTTAATACATGTAGGCAACAATCAATTGCCGCTGTACTATTTATCAAAATCAAGAGAACATAAGAATAGCACCATGAAAAAACTACTAAGTCTATCAATTGCATTAATTTTTTCTATTTCAAATTTCAATCAAGCAGAAGCACAAACTCAACAGGCTGACCCATTTAATCAACAAGTTAAAGTGGGGATAGGACTTGCCTTTGCATCCGGAATAGGAGCATTTGGCAGTGTTGCCGATAATGATTTCGGAATCAGAGTTGATGGGTATTATCCGATCAGACCTCTGATAAGAGTAGGAGGTGATTTCACCTTTTATTTTCCTAAATCTGAAGGTGACTTTACACTTACTGTTTGGGAACTGAATTTCAACGGAAATTACTTATTCCTTCAGGAAGACGAACTGACACTCTATGGCCTTGCAGGTATAAATATCACAGGGTTAAATTTCAGTAATGGCGGAAGCGAAAGTGATTCAGAAGTTGGACTCAACCTTGGCGCAGGAGTAGAATATCCACTTAACTTCGCCAATTTATTCGGAGAATTTAAATTCAGCGGCATTGGTGGCGATGCTGATCAGTTTGTGTTGGGTGGCGGCCTTAGATTTGCATTCTGATGCTCGATGTAAACCCGGTCGACTGATTCGTAGTTCAGGTCGCTGACCTGAAAAGTTAAGCAATGGTAGTTAAAACTTGCGGGTCAGCGACCCGCGTTACAGCGGCTGGTTTAAGCAGCCGTTTTTTTATGCCAATAAAATACCGTGACGAATTCCACCGGTTGATACAATGATTTTATCAAGGGACATCCACTTTAAGAATTCACGAAGTATAATCAATCCGGCTAAAATGACATCTCCCCTGTTTTTTAAGAACACCGGATAGTTCTTTTCAATTTCTGATGCTTTCATCCGCGAAAAATCCTGAATGTAACGATCGAGTACACTTACATCTAACGAATAACCGTTTATTTCTTGAGGGTTATAATCTTTTAAACCCAATTCTATGGCCGCTATTGAAGTAACAGTTCCGGCTACTCCAATCGCGTTTGAATTTTCTCCCCTATCAAAATCGATAGTAGTAAGAAGTCGATGAACTTCCATTTCTACTTCTTTTATCTGATCATAACTAGGCGGATTGGTCGTTAAAAATCGTTCGGAAAACCGAACACTTCCCATATCCAGAGAAACAGAGTTTACCAGCTCTCCACCATTTCCAATCGCAATTTCTGTGCTTCCGCCTCCAATATCCAAAACTGCCGTTTCTCCCATAGATACTTGGGAATCCAATACAGACAATGCTCCTTTAAACGTAGTTTCAGCCTCCATCTTCCCGGAAAGAAGAACAACCTCCCAATCCGTCCCTTCTTTTATTAATCCTAAAAATTCATTTCGGTTAGATGCATCCCTCACAGCACTTGTGGCCGTTACAATGGGAGAATCAATAAATGGATAATATTTGTTTAGATGTGATTTGTAGGTTTTTAAAACGTTCAAAACCCGCTGCTGACTATCAGGATGAAGCGTCTTATCCTGATCCACTCCTTTACCCAAACGCGGAACTTCCAGCCGTTCCTCGATTACTTTGAGAATCCCGTTATTTTTCTCTGCTACCAATAACAAGACAGAATTTGTTCCGATATCAATGGATGCAACACTCATTTTGATTCTCTCTTAAGCTGAAATAGAATCCATTCCTCTTCACGCTCAACATTTATTATTGATAAAGGCTGTTTTTTAACTTCACTACGAATTCTATCCTCATCAGTATTCATCAGGCCGGACAGGCAAAGTATTCCTCCTTCTTTCGTTGCTTCAACGAGTCGTGGTAAATATTCAATAATGACATTCCGGTTGATATTTGCGAGAGTCAGATCAAATTTTTCATCGTCTTTTATCTGTTCAAAACTTCCCAGTCG
>JBGTFX010000507.1:0-2844 GCA_041747055.1 Balneolaceae bacterium | reverse complement strand
CATCTGGAAAGATATCCAGCTTTCCAGTATCCGGATCTTCTACATCTTTATTATGAACTTCACCTAGCCTTTCAAGACTGATTTTTGCATCTTGGAATGATTGGATAAAACCAATAAACTGATTAATTGGGGCATTTAATTGACCTATGATATATTGTACGGCCAGCATCATTCCTAGAGTCATTTGCCCCTGAATCACGGCAAGGGCTGCAAAAAAAGAAATTAATATATTTTTCGTCTCGTTAATGAAAAAACTACCTGATTGCTGGTACTGATCCACCGCCAATCCTTCCACTCTAGCTTTAAATAGGCGAGCCTGAATACGCTCCCACTCCCATCGTTTCTGTTTTTCACTGTTAGTCAGTTTGATCTCCTGCATACCCCTAATCAGCTGAATAAGATTACTTTGATTTTCTGCAAATTGGCGGAATTGTTTATAATCAACTTCTTTTCTCTTTTTTAAAAAGGCAAGAACCCAGACAATGTAGAGAATACTACCAACTAAAAAGATAAAAAAGATGGTTGTATTGTAAATGAGCAGTACAATTCCGAAAATTAAAAAATTAAATACGGAAAACAGGGTTGAAAAGGTTGTAGAAGTTAAAAAATTTTCAACTCTGCGGTGGTCATTAATCCGCTGCAGTAGATCCCCAATCAGACTGGATTCGAAAAAACCAATCGGGAGTTTGGTCATCTTCGCAAGAAAATCTGATATTATGGATATATTGATTCGAGTACTAATGTGAAGCATGATCCAGCTTCGGATGAACGAAACCGCCGTTTGGCTTCCAAACAGCATCAATTGTGCAATAAGGATAAGATATATAAATGAGATATTCTGATTTTGAATACCTACATCGACAATGGCTTGCGTTAAAAACGGAAAGATGAGTTGCAAAATACTTCCGAAAATCAGCCCTAATAAAATCTGGAAGAGATATTTTTTGTACCTGAAAAGATAGGGAAGATAGAAACGTATATTAGTCCTGTCACTATCTTTATCACTGATTTCTTTCTTGTAAAACTCAGGAGTGGGTTCCAGAAATAAAACGGTGCCTTGATCGGTTCCATTATTGTGTGTACTGAGCCATCCCAGCTTAAATTCCTTCTCAGTATAGGTAATCAAACCTATTGCAGGATCTGAAACATACACCTTACCCTTTTTGATCTTGTAAACTACTACAAAGTGTTTTTGATCCCAGTGAACAATGCAAGGCAGTGGTGCTTGTTCAGCCAATTTATCATAAGGAAGCTTAGCCATTAGTGTATGGAGACCAATAGATTCAGCTGAATCGCTTAAATCTAAAAGAGATACTCCTTCCCTGTCTTTATGTGAATTCTCTCTTAAATATTTGAGTGAATAATGTTTGCCAAAATGTTTCGCGACAATTCGCAAACAGGTAGGCCCGCAATCCATCTGATCGAGTTGTCTGTAATGGGGGAATTTAGAGATCATTAAAAAATAGTGCTTTGACAATATTTTATCAATAAAAATTGGGACTAACGCCAGCCTAAAGTAACAAATTTTATTTCAACTAATAAGAAAACTTTGATTTACCTGGTTCTTGAAGTTTCAGCGAGATTCACTACAATAATGCGAACTTATTCTATATTTTGTGATTAGAGAAAAGATTAAATGCCGATGTAAGTAATATTTGTCCAACAAATCTTGCATTTGCCTGCTTTTTGATATTTGTAACTAACATAAGAATAGGCGACAGTGAGACGATGAGTGGTGTTTAAGGTAAGTAAAGTGAAAACATATACTTTCCTACGGGCGTACTTTTAAGCCTTGTAAGTCATTGATTTACAAGGCTTTTTTGTTTTGTAGTGGCAAGCATTTTCCTTTTCGTGTTTCATTTTTCCTATTCTGTGTAATAATCATTCTGCGCTAAAAATTCGAAGTATTTATGTTGCTGAGCAGTCTGTTCAGATTAGAGCTTTTAAGTTTAATTCTGAAGGAAAGACCGAAATTACAACTCATCTGCGCATCAGCGAGAAAACGGTTGCTCACCACATTACTGCAATAGGTAAAAAGTTGAACCATTCCGGTCATGGAAAAATCAGGCTTTAGTTGAAATTTAATGAAACAGAACGGTGCTAACTCCTAAAATAACAGGGGGCAGGTTACAAATCAATTCTTTATAGTGGGGGTAGATTGTATGAAAAATTAAAAGTTATTGTCAAGTAATTAGATGTCTACCTTATTAAAAAGCTCATTATAACTGGGGGTGAAGAATGCAGAAATTAACAAAAATGATGAGCGTGCTGATGTTTCAAGATCATCAGAGAAATAAAAGAATGTTTGAGCGACCAAACAGGGGTTTTCATAAAAGCTTAAACCCAATCAAAAAGATGAATTAAGCTTATAACTTAATAAGGAGTAATTATGAATGGAATAATAAGACTAAATCGAAGTGAGATGAAATCAATTATGGCAGGTGAAGTTTATATTATATGTGAAAATTGCCAAAATTCAACTTGTCAGGGTTGGGCTGATGATTGTACAACTGGTGGCTATGAAATTTGTGGCCCTGGATACGCGGGAGGAGGTGGGCCAACTTTTGATTGTGTATCAGTAAATTAAAATGCCCATCATATTGGTGGGCATATTTTTAATAAAGTTGATGTAAATGAAATACTCTATAATCGTATCCTTTTTTATTATGGTATTGTCCTCAGGGATAAAGATAGATAATAAAAGTACTATTGATGATACTTTTACAGATAAACTCACATTAGAAAAAGATGAAGTTTTTGGTACTACCCCTGATGTGATTGTTGGGGTTATCGCAGCATTTACGGTCGATCATCAAAATAGAGTATTTATTGCAGATCGTAACC
>JBGTFX010000506.1:0-8453 GCA_041747055.1 Balneolaceae bacterium | reverse complement strand
GGTAATGCGCATTTTGTACTTCGTCATCCATTTCCATCGTGGGCTGTAGAATCCTTTGGTGAGGAAAGATTTGAGGTACGGATTCACATAAATGTCCACAGCGCGATACTGGGTACTGTATTTCAGTTTGCTGATCCAGCTTTCGATGTCGGTTACAATTGTATCTTGGCTCACTACTGACCCTGATCCGCCGCACATTGGGCAGACCTTGGATACGGAGTTTACCACGCTTGGACGAATTCTCTGGCGAGTAATTTGTATCAGCCCAAAATCACTCATTCCAATAATGTTGGTTTTGGCCTGATCTTTCTTAAACTCTTTTTTGAGCTCGTCGTAAATTTTCTTTCGATTTTTATCGTCGCGAAGATCGATAAAATCAACCACTATAATTCCGCCTATATCGCGTAAACGCAGCTGTTTGGCGATTCCGCGAGCGGCTTCAAGATTGGTCTTTAGAGAGTTATCTTCCTGACGCTCTTTGGCTGCATAAGGGCCCGAATTAACATCCACCACGTACATAGCTTCAGTCTGCTCAAAAATTAGATAACCGCCTGACGGCATTCGAACCCGGGGGCTGAAAATGGAGTTCACATCATTGCCGATTCCCACATGGTCAAATACATGATCTTTGCCTTTATAGAGCTGTACGCTCGGCAACATTTTTGGGGCAATTTGTGATACATAACTTTTAATGGATTTAAAAAGCTGTGGGTCATCAATTAAAACGCGGTCGTACTGTTTTGCAAAAAGATCACGGATTAAGCTTTCGGTAATATCCAGATCCTTATAGAGCAGGGTAGGAGGCTTTGATTCCTCAAGCTTGTTCAGCATTTTTTCCCATTTCTTCAGAATTGTGCGCATATCTTCTTCGATTGCTTCCTTGTCCTGACCCTGAGTAACTGTACGTACAATTACACCAAATCCTTCGGGGAGCATTCTGCCTACTATGCTTTTGAGACGACGCCGCTCTTTGCCGTTATTAATTTTCTTTGAAAGCGCAATATATTCACCCATAGGGATGAGCACTAAGAAGCGGCCTGCAATGGTGATGTCGGTAGAAACACGAGGGCCTTTTGAGCCAATCGGTTCTTTTACGATTTGAACCAGCAAATTCTGTCCGTTACGCAATAGCTTTCCGGCAAGCATTTGCTTGTCATAATTAGAGAGTTTGTCGAAATTGGTAAGATCTTTTTGAGCGGCCGATGAGATCGCTTTTTCACCATTCATCATTTTAATGTAGGATCCGAGATGATCTCCGGCGTCAGAAAAGTGAAGAAAGGCATCTTTTTCCATGCCCACATCAATAAATGCGGCACGAATTCCACTCATTACTTTATGGACACGGGCGTGATAAATATCGCCAACGGTACGTTGATTCTCTTCTGATTCTATGAAAAGTTGTGCTAACTCACCATTTTCTAAAAGTGCTACCCGGGTTTGTTTGCCCGAAGAGTGAATAATAATTTGGTTTTTCATGTATACTATAAAATTTGATCGATACCTCTCTACAAGAAATGAGTAAAGAAAAGGGGCTTTTCATCATCTTAAACCAATACGCAATTAGCTGATATGGATTTACAAAGGAATGAATGAAAGGAGAGGCAACAGATGTGTTATAATTCTTATTAAAAGCTGAATTCGATGATTCAGAAACTGAGTATGTCAAACAAATAGGAGTGTCCTCTGAGCGAAAGACCGCTATGAAGGGGTAAATCAAATACCAATGTAAAATTTGTAAGTTGTTGTTTAACAAAAGGATAAAGCTAGTCATTAAGTTTCTCTACCGGAACCATCTATCATGATAATATAATGGAATGTAAGTAATAATTAAACGTTGATCTATCTTTTTTGTTGGTCTTTTTGCGTAGAGCGGATCGCTGATCCGCAATTGGTAACGCTCAAATGAACCACAGAAAGTAGAATGTGTTGTCTTATACTGATTAATATCGTCCCGGTTGAGGCTTAATTTTAAGCCCTCGAACAGTTTAACCTGCCTCTAACAAACCAAAACCGAAGCAGGAGCATCGGTCTACTTTTTCAATCCTGAACCCCCGAAAAGCGCGGGCTAATGAGTGGGTGAGTACCTACTCAGCAACCCGCTGAATATCCGCTCCAACAGCGTTGAGTTTCTTTTCCAGGTTTTCGTAGCCACGGTCAAGGTGGTAAACCCGTAGTACTTCGGAAGTGCCATTGGCAGCCATGGCTGCCATCACTAAACTGACACTGGCACGAAGATCGGTACTCATCACGGAGGTGCCCGATAGTATCTGATTACCATTTACATGAACTGAATTCTTTTTTACTTCTAGGTTTGCACCAAGCCTGTTCAATTCCGGAACATAGCTGAAACGGTCAAAATAAATGGAATCGGTTATGCTGCTGTCACCATCAGCTTGCGACATCATCGTGGCCCATTGCGCCTGTAGATCTGTTGGGAAACCGGGATAGATAGCTGTTTTAATGGATACCGGTTTGATAGATCCATTTGAGCTGACATTAATTGTTGTACCGTTGATGTTCAGTTCTGCACCAATTTTTTTAAATGACGTTGGAAACTCGCCAAGATCTTCCGGTTTACAGCCGGTTAATTCTAATTTTGAACCGGGAAGCATTGCGGCAGCAATCATATACGTGCCGGTCTCAATTCTGTCGGGATCATTGGATAGTTCAGTTCCATTTAATACATCAACTTTTCGGATGGTAATGGTACTTGTGCCGGCTCCCTCAATATTGGCACCCATTTTGGTGAGGGAGTTACAAAGTAGTACTACGTCAGGTTCTTTTGCGGCATTTTTGATCACAAATTTTTCTGCTCGCCTGACAGCTGCGAGAACCAGGTTCACCGTTGCCCCAACACTGCTGGGCTCGAGGGTGAACTCACCACCGTGTACTGTCTCAACAGGAAACGATCCCATCACATACCCCTCTTCGAGTTCAATGTCAGCGCCCATAGCTTCAAGTCCTTTTAGGTGAAGGTCCACAGGCCGGGGGCCCCATGCGCACCCACCGGGCAGTGATACTTTAGCTTCTCCTTTTTTGCCTAGCAGTGCCCCAAGCATATAAAAAGATGCTCTCATTTTTCGCACAAGGTCATACGGTGCTTCGGTCTTTTCAAGTTTTGAAGGATCAATCACAAGTCTATTTTCATCTTCATAAAAATCTACGGTTGTTCCTGTATGACGGATAACATTATTGAAGGTATAGATATCCCTTAGTTTGGGAACTCGGTTAATGGTTGTGGGTGAATCACCCAAAATTGCGGCGGCCATTAAAGGCAGAGCTGCATTTTTTGAGCCGCTGATAGAAATTGAGCCGATTAACGGTGTAGGGCCTTTAATAATAAATTTATCCACGAGGTTCGATCTCTAAGAGAGGTTGGTTTTTTTCTACGTTATCACCTTCTGAGACAGAGGTATCAGCAACTGTTCCATCGCAAGGTGCTTTTAATTCATTTTCCATTTTCATGGCTTCAAGAATGGCCACAGGTTGCCCGAGCTCCACTTCGTCTCCCACACTTACCAGGAGACTTAAAATTTTTCCCGGCATCGGCGCATTTAAAATCCCTACGGATTTTTCTGCATTGGTTTTAAAGCCGAGCCGTTCGAGCAGAAGTTCCTGCTCATTTTTAACGGTAGCGGAAACCCATTTACCATTGAGCGTAAACTCTACCTGCTGACCCTCCACCGTTACATTATCAATTTTGTAAACTTTTGTTCCGATTCGAAGTAATCTTCTTCCTTTTTCCTGTTCAATGAGTTCATAAGATACAGATTCATCATTCAGCACGGCTGACTGTTCATCGGAATTGATAGATATATATGTAGATTTATCGCCTATCGTCGTTTCAAATTGCATAGTTTTGAATATTTTTTAAGCCTGATTTCGTAGCCTTGAAACAGAACTGATCAATTTTATCGGAATCATAAAATGGAGATACCGATGTGGTTAAATCCTCATCAAACACTTCCACGTACCCGTGATTTATTAAAGTAATCAGATCATCACGTATAGTACCGAAGGTGAATCCTGTTTCATTTTGAATATGTGTGAAGGTTTCTGCAAAAATAAGTTCTCGCAAAATCGCACGTTGTGAGGGGGTTAATTTTTCTTTTGACATAAGTTTTGCGAAGATACCTCGTGTAAAAATGAATGACAATAATCAATTTATATAACCTCAATATCACCGTAGCTGATCACGTTACCATCTCTATCAAGAATAATAATTCGTTTTAAGCCTAATTTATCAATACGACTCATTTGTGAAGGTTGCATTGTAATAGTAGTAAATAAATTAATCCTAACATTATCACTGCGGGGTATTACGGTTACTATATCGTTATTTGCAAAAAAAGAGATCACCTCAATGTTGTCTACAACAACCTCATCAAACGAAATTATGTTAATTCTTACTTGATCAGTTGTAAGCACCGGATTGGGGAATGCAGGGGTTTGAATATCAATCAGTCCCTGATAGAAAGGTGAAATCCTCCAATCATCGCGATCTTCATCCCCAATAATCTCACCTTGGGCATTGGTTTCGGTAATACCATCGGGTGCTGAAAAAGCCATTCGCTCAAATTCACGCTGGTCATCATTTTGTCCGCAGCCGGTCAATGCAATCAGCCCGAAAAATATTAAAATGTATTTACAGTAAAATTCTATAAGATTAACCTTGCGCATTGGGAATGATATCTGATAATTGTTTAAATCAATTCTGATTTAAAAAGCTGTTAAGAAAAATCGTATCTTAAACTTCTATTTCAAATAAAATAATTAGACTATAATGATAAAGGTTTACGGCATAAAAAACTGTAACAAGGTTCGCGATACATTTAAATGGTTAGAGGAGAACGAGGTGGAGTATAAATTTATTGATCTTAAAAAAGATCCTCTCTCCGAGCAGAAACTGGATGAGTTTGTTCATAAGGTTGGGCTGGATGTGATTCTAAATAAAAGAGGGATGAAGTGGAGAACTTTGGGGCTGAAAGAGATGGATTTAGATGATGATGAGCTGTTTGACCAGCTTTTAGAGAATCAAACCATGATAAAACGCCCGATACTTGAACAGGGAGACGCAATTTTAGTGGGGTATGATGAAGACGCATTCGATGCATTTGTGGATTAAAACCGGAATACTTGTTCTGACTTTTTTTCTAATTCGGCTTGATGGCTATTCGCAAGAGCTGACCTATGAAAAAAATGAACCTCCTACTCTGGATGAATTAATCGATGCACGTGAGGTGTTCGAGTATGAGGTTCGCTACGGATTTTTTACCCTAGGCTGGGTGGATGTGGAACTTCTTCCTGATACAACCTTTGCCGGTGAAAAAGCGTACCACATGAGAACTAGGATTAGATCGAACCGCAGAGTCCCGTTTGTTGGGACAAGAATTGTGAACTACGAAAATATCTTCAACTATAATGATGAACTAATGTATAGTCACGAATTTTGGCGTGATGATATCCATGATGATGCTTACAATCGCGTGCGCATTTCATTCGACAGGGAGGAAGATCTGGTCTATTTTTATGAATACGGTGAGCCGACCGATACCCTTGCTCTGGTTGAGCCGGCAAGTGGAGGGGACATCATCTTCTATTATTCACGGCTCTTTGCCGGAACAGATAGATCGTACCATTTGCCGGTATACACGGAAGATGAAATGGGAGAAATTGAGGCTCATAATAGTGGTGAAACGCAAATGAGAAAATATGACGCTTTTGAGGAAAAAGTTAAAGCATATTACAGTGAAGGGGAAACAAATATTGATGGCCCGTTTGGTTTTTCGGGCAGATTTAAAGCCTGGTTCTCTGCCGATGATTTAAGAGTTCCACTGGAAGCTCATGTAAGGGTTATTTTTGGAAATGTTAAAGTACGATTAATCTCCTATGAGCGTCATGACACAAATTGAATGCCGATTTCAGCGACTTCCCCACGGAGCAGAAATAGAATTGCCGAAGTATGAAAGTGCCCGGGCAGCAGGTATGGATATTCGTGCCGCTGTAGAACAGACAATGCAGCTGAAACCGGGTGAACGGGCATTGATCCCCACCGGGTTTAAGATGGCACTCCCCGATGGATACGAAGCACAAATCCGTCCCCGCAGCGGACTGGCTTATAAAAATGGAATTACTATGCTGAACAGTCCCGGTACTATCGACTCTGATTACAGGGGAGAGGTGAAAGTTTTGGCAATCAATCACGGCCAAGAACCCTTTATGATCAACCATGGAGACCGCATTGCCCAGATGATCATTTCGCCGGTGCATCAGGCCACCATTCGGGAAGTGGAATCTTTAGAAGAAACCGAGCGTTCTGATGGTGGATTTGGAAGCACGGGCGTAAAATAGCGTAAGGACTCCTCCAAGGATATGGAACCCTTGGATGATTTTTTGAAGGTAGAAACATGAGACACGAAGTCTTAGAATTAGCGCAAGTATCCACTTGTGCATCCTGGTAGGGCAACTCCCTGCCGACAATAAGTTAAAAGCTCGAACATTTTACCATGAAGACGCCAGGAGCCGAAGATGCACGAAGGAAACAAGATTTAGAACTCAGTCATTTTCACCACGAAGTTCACAATTTTAAACCAGGGTACAAGTAAATACTTGCGTCATAATATAATGAAGTTGAGGTCATGCTGAATTTATTTTAGCATCTCCCAACATTGATGATGGATTGATTAATTGTAAGGTTAATTGCCGTAGATGGTTGGGAGATCCCCGGATCAAGTCCGGGATGACATTGATGTGAGTTTGTTCGTAGGGTGTAGTTCACAGATTTAAACAACAGGAATATTTTTTGAATTTTAACATCGAACCGTATCTAGATCTTGTTCGCCAAAATCACGATTATCGTCGGTTATGGCTTGCACAGATTGTATCCAATTTCGGGGATTGGTTTGGGATTTTGGCGATTTATGCCCTCATTCAGCAGTATAGTAATTCGGAGCTTCTGCTGGGTTTAATCATCGTTGTAAAAATGTTAAGTCTTGCAATTTTCTCTCCTATTGCTGGGTTTATCACCGACAGGTTTAATCGCCGTTCATTGATGATTATTTGTGATTTGACCCGAGGAGTGGTTGTTTTGGGATTTCTGTTGATTGTCTCATACGAAACACTCTGGCTGGCGTATGTTTTAATGGCATTTCAAATGATGTTCTCGGCGATTTTTGAACCGGCAAAAACATCATCCATTCCAAACGTAACGACTTCGGCTCAGCTGGTAGATGCGAATATATTATCCGCCGCATCATGGAGTATTATATTTACGACAGGAATGGCTTTAGGGGGATTTGCTACCGCCTGGCTGGGTACGGATACTGTCTTTATCATCAATTCATTGAGTTATGTTCTGTCAGCGTACTTTATTTACAGGGCAGTCATTCCACAGGCAGTTATGAGCAAGCGGGAAAAACATCGAACGCGAAATCCTCTTACAGGTATTTTAGAAGGGTTTCGATTCATATGGGATCATCCACCTGTATTACGCCCCACCTTGGCCAAAGCGATGTTTACGAGCTGCGTTGGGGCTCTGGTTTATTTGCTGATAATTGTCGCTGAAGATATTCTGCTGATGGGAAGCATCGGACTTGGAATCCTATATGCAGCGCGTGGGATTGGAACGGGAATAGGTCCTGTTTTAGGGAGACGATTTTTCAAGAAAGAATCTGATTGGATAAAAGCCATTGGCTTTTTCATGATCTTTGCAGGGATAACCTATGCATTTGTAAGTCAGTCGAACTCACTTCTGTTAATGAGTCTTTTTGTTATGGCTGCGCACATGGCATCAGGTTCGAATTGGGTAATGAGTACCGTACTGCTTCAGCGCCGCTCCCCCGATACATTCAGGGGAAGGGTGTTTAGTACGGAATGGTTGTTGTTTACTCTTGCTCAATCGGTATCCGTTACACTTGCAGCACTTATTTTAGAATTTGAAATTTTACCGGTCAGAGAAACCATTCTGGCATTCTCTATTGGCCTTGTAATTACCGGAATTTTTTGGTTGATCAATATTGCCCCAAAAGAGAAAGCAGATCATGACAGAGAAAGAGAAGAGAAGACAAAAATGAAGGATCATATATCCTCAGAGCGAAGAAAACCGTTTGTTGGTTAGGGGTGTCCCTTTTTAAGGGGTTGCGGGGAATGCTTTGAGGACTAAAAACTTGTAAAGGAATAATTCTGCGAACATATAAGAAAGCAGTATCTTAGGGGAATAAATAAGGCAATGACAACCCTCCAAGGGTTTCGAACACTTGGAGGGTTTTTCAAAACCGGGCACAAGTGGATACTTGCGCCATATAAAGTATCGGTAACTTTCCAGGGGAGACACACGAAGTCTCAGAAGACTTCGCGTGTCTTTACTTGCGAAATAAATTCGGGATGAAGTAGTTAATTGGTATTGAATAAAATAATTGATAAACATTAATAGATGATTTGGGATAATAGTTCTT
>JBGTFX010000505.1:0-26099 GCA_041747055.1 Balneolaceae bacterium | reverse complement strand
CCATTTACAAACAAAAAATTAGATCGTGGTGAAGTTTTAAATCACTATGATAGTGATGATTACAAAGCTGCTGTACGAAATACCGGTATACCGGAAACTTGGCCGGCTGTTCGTTCGGTAGTTATGGATGATTTGAATAATTTTTGGATATCAACAATTGTTGATGATGAAAACGAAAATCAATGGTGGGTACTTACCAATAAAGGGGAATTAGTATCAAAATTTAACTGGCCAAAAAGCAGTGAAATACGAATTGTTAAAAATAATTCAATTTTTGCATTGGAAACTGAACCGGATTCTGGAATACAAAAGGTTGTGAAATATAATTTTGCCTTGAATAATAGATGAGAATATCATTAGTAATTTTTCTTGAATGTTATACGCCATTGGCGTATTATACTTCAGCGCAATCCGTTAACCAATGGAGTTTTTAGAAACACCTGTTTTTACAAAACTGATTAGTAAGCTTATTTCAGATGAGCAATATCATCTTCTTCAGTTACAATTATCTGTTCGACCTGAATCAGGAGATTTAATTCGCGGAAGTGGTGGAATTCGAAAAGTTAGATGGGCTGGATCAAGTCGAGGTAAACGAGGAGGTATTCGCGTTATCTATTATTTTATTAATGAAGACAATCAGATTTATATGCTTTATGCCTATCCAAAAAGTAAAAAAGATGATCTGTCACCCGACCAAATCAAACAGCTGAAAAAATTGGTGGAGGAAAAATTATCATGAATGAAGATATGTTTAATGAATTGCTTGAAAGCATAGAGCAGGCCGGTGAAATTAAAAAAGGTCAGGCGAAGCCTTCCAGACAATTTACTATCGAGGAACCCGATGTTTTAGCAATCAGGGAGAAGTATGGTATGACTCAAAAAGAATTTTCTTCTCTATTGGGGATCAGTGTGGGAACACTTCGCAATTGGGAACAAGGGAGGCGGAAACCTCAAGGTCCGGCAAAAGTACTTTTACGAATTGCTGAGAAAAGACCTAAAGCAATATTAGAATCATTATAAAATACCACCTGTCAGCAGACACTCACCTCCCCAACAACATATCCACAAACGGCTCACGAATGTCCTCACTCGCATCACGGAAGTAGAGGAAAGGCAGGTGGCGCTCGGTTTATAGGGTAGTCGTCTATTTCTACAGTCGATCCATAAAGACCATGCATATTTTAACTACTGCTAATTATAAAAATACCCAGCTATTTATTAGAAAAATAGATCTGAATTTGTATGTTTATTTTTTTTTCGCTTTTTCAAACAACAAATTATAAATAAGAGCAAATATCATGAGAATAAATAGATACTGCTTCACGGCCTGCTTTGTTTTTTTATATTTTTTTCATCAAGTGCCAAGCTCCTCATCACAAAGTTTACCTACTAATTTTTTTGAGAAAATAATGAGTGTTGAGATAGATGAAACTTCCGGAAGTTTTTTATCTGCACCAAGTTTTAGTACCGATAAAAATGGAAATTACATTATCACTGATTTCGGAAGTCATCACGTTCAAATCTTTAATCTAAATGGAGAGTTCCTAAATAAATATGGGAGATTTGGACAGGGACCGGGTGATTTTGAGAGACCCACCCAAACTATTCGCCTGAATAGTGGAAACTTGCTTACCGTGGAAGCAAATGGAAAACTTACAAAGTTTTCTCCGGATGGAGAAGATTTGATCGAAGTTTTTAAAAGTGATGTTATTCCTGCAACTCAGATAACTGAACTTAGAACCGGCAAAATTTTAATTGGTGGTAGAATGTTAATTGATGGAAAAACTTACTACTTACACCTATTCGATTTAGAGTCGGGTTCAATACAAAAGAGCTTCCTAAATATTGACTTTCAATATGAGTATTATCAAGGACCCATAAGCATGATCATGGACATGATCCATGTAGACACTTTTGATGAAAAAATATCAGCGGTATTAGCTCCTTTTTCTGACCTGTATTTTTTCGATTTAGATGGCAATCAAACGAACAAAATATCACTGAACCTGGAAAATTTTAAAGACATAGAACAAAGTAACAGTCCACTTTCACCCCAGGACAGAATGGAGCTTTTCGACCAATTTTCGATGTTCAGATCAATTCATTGGATCAATGAAAATGAACTTTTTTTACAGTTCTTTCGAAAAGATGATGCAAGTGTTCACAGCACAGAAGCAACAAGGTACTTTGCTATGATTGAAAGTGATGGGACAGTAGTTTTTGAACAAGAGATTGATACAAGAGTTCGAGCTGTAAACAGATATAAAAATCTGGTTATTCAAGACAGTTCTGAGGGATCTTCTATATTAGAGATATGGAAGTATTAACTAAAACCTAAATATTCAACAAGTAATTATGATTAAATACCTAATATTAAACTCAATATTAATTCTATTTATTTCCTTAGGTGAAATTCATAACCCAGACCCATTCAACAGCTTAGATAAAAACATCATTGAAGCTGAATGTTTTGACGAAGATTTATCACCTACCTTGCAAGGGTGGTGGACACCTGACTATGGCACTATCTGTTTTGCAGAGTGCACAAGAGGAACAATATGCTGTTTTTTAGTACCAGCTCCAGTTCTGGAGTAGAAGAGGACAACTAAAACTAACTTTTCATTTAATTTTTATCTTATGAGTAAATTAATAATATCTTTTTTCTTATTGTTTTCAATAACAATTGGAGCTGCACAGATACATGATGACACCCAGGTGCTGGATGGAATTTGTATTGAAAATACTCAACTTAATTCTTCCTTAATACAAGCCCATTACAGAGATGCAGACCCACCAAACAATATTTATTGCATAGGCGGATGTAGTTCAGGTATGTGTTGTGGCACCTTTCCTGTACTCCAGACCCTTAATTAAATATAGCTTAAAATTAACTTTCCTAATATTATACATAACAAGAATACTATAGTTGTTATAACTTATATCAGATCAAAGTCTTCCAAAATTTTTTTCTGTCTTGGAAGACTCTTTTTTTAATTTCTCTCCTCCCTCCCCAACAACATATCCACAAACGGCTCGCGAATCTCCTCACTCGCATCACGGAAGTAGAGGAAAGGCAGGTGGCGCTCGGTATTGGTAGTGTCTACTTCAACGCCCCAGAGCGGAACCATGGTTGTTGGGAGCATAGAATAGCGGGCATCTCCAATGATTTTCGGTTTGTCGGGGTGCCGAACCAAAAAGTTTTCTGACAGCCGTTCAAACCGTTTCAAATCATTATACAGTGTGGTTCCTTTGTACTCCGCAAAATCTCTGTTGACCAACACTCTTGGCCCTGATTCTCCTTCATAGATGGTAATCCCGGAGAAAATTCCCGTACGAATGGCATCGGTATATATACTGTCATCATAAATGTAGTTGGCTCTCCATAACCGCTGGTTTCCAATCGTGGGTTTAACCACTAACTCTTCGATTTGATGCCCTCTTTCCCGGGCTAATTCTTTAGCTGAGCTTTTGCCACGCTCTTGTTGAATCCATCCAAAACAGAGGAAAAAGATCAGCCAAATCCATGCTAACCAAACCATCGGTTTTCTACGTTTCCAGACCGATATTCCCACAAAAAGCGCGAGGCCTATAGTGACTATCGGATCCACAACAGAAATAACATTCCAGGCAAAACGTATTTCAAAAAATGGCCACAAAAGCTGGGTTCCATAGCTTGTAAAGGCATCCAGCAGTCCGGAGGTTGCATAGGCAAGTAAACTGTAAATGTAGAGTTCTTTTACAGACAAATAGTTTCGCATAAAAAACCACAGCAATCCTGTGGCAATGAGTGCTCCTACGGGAATGAATACGAGCGAATGAGTAAACTGACGATGCAGCTCAATATTAAAGAGCGGGTCTGATGGAATGTCGATAAAGATATCGAGATCTGCTAACATGGCTGCAACAAATCCGGTAAATGCGGCCGGTCGTAGTTTGTCTTTATTTGCTGCGGATTGCGATGCTGCTGCGCCGACAAGTCCGTGGGTAAATGGATCCATTATGGTTTACTTCAAAATTCGTTTATGGGCTTTAAGGTGGTTCATATTTTTCTTTTTTATAACACCCCCGGCCCCTCCTATTACAGGAGGGGCGATTTCTTCAATAAATACTTGTCGCTTACAAAATGTATTCATCAATATTTTTCAAAGGGGATTTCGAGCTGTTCGCCGAATGAGCCGCCTTCTGTAAGGTTAAGGGATGATACGGAAATTCCAAGTAATCGAACTTCTCTTTCGCCTGCCTCTGTTTCGAGCAATAACGTTTTGGCGATTGACGATAACTCCTCTTTGCTGTTCGTATACTGAAATAAAGTTTGGCTGCGGGTAACGGTGTCAAAGTTTTTGTAACGAACTTTCAGGGTGATAGTTTTCCCGGCAGCGTCCAATTTTTGCATTGATATGCTGACTTTTTCTGCCAGCTCATCAAGGAAATTTTCAATCCACTCCAGGTCCGATACATCTTCAGAAAACGTCCGCTCCTTTCCGATCGATTTTCGTATTCGGTCCGGCTTTACCATCCTGTTATCAATGCCGCGGGCAATTCGGTAGTAGTGGTGGCCTGATTTACCAAACTGTTTTACCAAATCGACTTCTTCCCAAGTTTTTAAATCCTTGCCGGTGTGGATTCCCAATCGCTCCATTTTTTCCTGAGTGGCTTTTCCAACGCCATGAAATTTTCCAATGGGTAGCTCTTCGATAAATGCTTCAGCTTTTTCGGGCGATATCAAATAGATGCCGTCCGGTTTGTCCATGTCCGATGCAATTTTTGCCAAAAATTTATTCTCAGAAATTCCAGCCGATGCGGTGAGCCAGGTTTCTTCTTTGATCCGCTTTTTAATCTCGCGGGCTATTAATGTTGCAGATGGACTTCCCTTGTGATTTTCTGTTACGTCCAGGTAAGCTTCATCCAGCGAAAGAGGCTCAACCAAATCCGTATATTCTAAAAAAATAGCGCGTATCTGTTGAGACACTTCTTTGTAGACATCAAACCGAGGCTTTACAAAAATTGCGGAGGGACACAGCCTTACTGCTCTTGATGCGGGCATTGCGGAGTGAACTCCAAACTTTCGGGCTTCGTAACTCGCCGCCGCAATGACACCCCTTCCCTGTGGAGATCCACCAACTACAAGTGGTTTTCCTCTATATTGTGGAAAATCTCGCTGCTCAACCGAAGCAAAGAATGCATCCATGTCTATATGGATGATTTTCCGTTGAGGTGAATCTTTTTGGGTCATGAAATAATTATCGAGATGATATGGGGCAAAAAAAATTGAAAATGCATATCTTCAACTGAATTTAATCAAACACAAAGTAACAAGCTTAAAGATGGAAGAACTGAATTTGGTAACAATTTACTGGCTCATATCAATTGGATTATTCGTCGGGTTAATTGTTGATCTTATAATGATAAAGCGCGGCGTAGGATTAATCCCAAATGTCATTAGTGGAGCAGTAGGATCTGTTATTATTGGGGTATTTATGATAGAGCTTATGGTTTTTGGAGCGCTCATTTATGCTGCTGTGGGAACGATTGCCTTTCTGTTTTTGATCAATGTCTTCAGCTTCGATCAAGAGCATGACGATACTGCAAAAGCGAGTTAATTGTTTACTCCATCGACCCTCAAAAAAATAATAAAAACCTCCCTTTTCAACAGGGTTTGGCCCTTTGGGTAATTCCAAACCCTGAAGTTACGTCTGTTCTCCAAGCAGAGATAGTCAGACTTGCAAAACTACATCAAGCCACATCTTTTCTTCCTCATATTACGGCCGCACGGTTACCTGAAAGCACGCCGTATGAAATATCAAAATTGATTGATGAGGTGAGTCAACGAATTAAAAACCATTCCATTTTTATTGAGAGGATCAGGTTCAGTTCAAAGCCTTATCAAAAAATGGTAATTCAATTAGAAGAGTCATCATTTTTTAAAGAGCTGGGTCAAGCTATTGATACTGTATTTCAAGAACCAATCAGCAAAAATGAATTTCACTCTAGCTTGATGTATGGGTATACTTCAAAACATCTTCTAGAAAATGAAAAACTAGAAATTTTGGATCGTTTGCCTGACGAATGGTTTGCCTACGAGCTGGTAGTAGTTTTACTAAATGGAGGCCCCAATGAATGGAGGATCATTCATCGAAAAAAGTTAACGTAATGAATCATAAATGATTTGGAAGTGGGTTTATATTTACAAACCTTCTTTAAAAAATAGTCTACCATAACAAACTCAACGAGGATACATGTCTGAATACAAGTTTTTTCAACAAGTTAATAACGCTTTCGATAAAGCAGCAGCTTATACAAATTTTGACAAAGGCCTTTTGGGTCAAATGAAAATTTGTAATGATGTATTGCATATCACTTTTCCCATCGAAAGAGATAATGGAAAAATTGAAGTAATTGAAGCCTGGAGGGTTGAGCATAGCCACCACAAGTTACCGACTAAAGGTGGTATTCGTTACAGCATGATGGTAAATGAGGACGAGACTATGGCTTTAGCTGCACTTATGACATATAAATGCGCGGTTGTTGATGTCCCTTTTGGTGGAGCTAAAGGTGGTATTAAAATTGATAAATCGAAATTTTCTGTAACGGAACTTGAAAGAATTACGCGACGATATACATTTGAGTTGATGAAGAAAAACTTTATCGGCCCCGGTATTGATGTACCCGCTCCCGATTATGGAACCGGCGCAAGAGAAATGGGCTGGATTTTAGACACGTTCCGCCAAATGAGTACGGATATCAATGCCGAGGGTTGTGTTACCGGTAAACCTATTGCAATGGGCGGTATTCGAGGACGAACAGAAGCAACAGGCCGTGGTGTGTTTTTTGGAATTCGTGAAGCTTGCGAAAATAAAGAAGACATGAAAGCTTTAGGATTAGAGCCCGGCCTCGAAGGAAAAACATTTGTCGTTCAGGGACTTGGTAATGTAGGCTATCACGCCGCTAAATATTTGATTGAAGGTGGCGGAATTATGGTTGGCGTTGCCGAAATGGATGGATCCATTTACAGCGAGCAAGGAATTGACCTTGATAAGCTAATGGAATACAAAAAAGACAAAGGCGGAATTGTTGGGTTTGAGGGAACTGAAACCCTTGAGAATAATAGTTCAGTTCTGGAAAGTGAATGCGATATTTTAATTCCTGCTGCTCTTGAAAATCAGCTAAATGAATCGAATGCTGCAAAGATTAAAGCCAAAATCATTGGCGAAGCTGCGAATGGCCCTACAACGTCCGAAGCACACGAAATCATAAAAAATCGTGGTGCACTTATTATTCCGGATAATTATCTGAATGCCGGTGGTGTTACCGTATCCTATTTCGAATGGTTGAAGAATATTCAGCACGTTCGCTTTGGCAGAATGGGTAAGCGGTTCGAAGAGAATAGCTACAAAAAAATTCTCTCTGTTATAGAGACTATATCTGACCGCAAGTTTACCCAAAAAGAACTCGGCCATCTTGCCAAAGGGGGTGGAGAAGCAGAATTGGTGGATTCAGGCCTTGAAGAGACCATGATTTTAGCTTACAACGAAATCAATGAGATCAGAAAAGAACATAGCGTTGATCTAAGAACAGCCGCATTCATAAGTGCCATTCAAAAAGTAGGAACTATTTACAACCAAATGGGAATCTTTCCATAATTTTGATAATCCCTGCAACCGGTCAGATTGCAGGGATTTTAACCAAAACATGTCGGTTTATCACCGAAACATCATACATCCGTTACGACACAAGATTTTTTTAGTTTCGAATGATCATCTAAAAATTCACCACCTATGCTCTCATTCTACCTGGTGATGTTTTTACTGCCTTTACTCATTATTGCCGGAGCTGTATACCTGGCAAAAAAAGATCCTGCTTAAATGGAAGAGTTCACATCTCTTTCAGTTTCTGTTGATGCCTATGCGGTAGCAGCATTTGTAGGGTATTTGCTAATCTTAATCGGTATAGGTCTCTACTCTTCTAAATTTTCCTCGCAGGGAATCAGCGAATATTTTATTGGTGGACGGAAAATGAACCGTTTTGTCGTTGCTCTTTCTGCAGTTGTATCCGGCAGGAGCGCGTGGCTATTGCTTGGCGTAACAGGTATGGCTTATGCGCAGGGTCCATCAGCAATTTGGGCAGTAGTTGGATATATCGTTGTGGAACTCTTTCTGTTTCTTTACTACGCCCGGCGCCTCAGAAATTTTTCAGGCGCACGAAACTGTATCACCGTCCCCGATTTTTTTGCCGAACGGTTTGATGACAGAGATGGCTTGCTGAGAATTACCATTGTGACCATCTTCTTAATTTTTATGATCGGTTATGTATCCGCACAATTTGTTGCGGGCGGCAAAGCATTTGCAGCGGGATTTGGTATGGAGATGAATCACGGTATCATCCTAACAGCGATTATTGTAGTGGTTTACACTATTCTTGGAGGATTTTTAGCGGTCAGCCTTACCGATACCATTCAGGCATTTTTTATGATTCTTGCCTTGGTATTTTTGCCCATCATCGCCATTGTAAACTTCGGCGGCTTATCTGCTGTATTAAGCGAGCTTCAACTGCTTGATGCCATGTATGTAAATCCATTTGCTATTTCTGTAGGCGCGGCGATTGGATTTCTGGGTATTGGATTGGGGTCACCGGGAAATCCTCACATATTGGCTCGATACATGTCCATTGATGATTCCAGGCAGCTAAAAACAGTTGCTGTGGTCGGCACTACCTGGAATGTACTTATGGCATGGGGTGCCGTATTTATTGGGCTTGTAGGGCGCGCAATGTTTCCGGAGGTTGATATGCTGCCCGGGTCTGATACCGAAAACTTATTTCCGCTTCTGGCCCAACAACATCTTCCTCCTATATTATTTGGAGTGGTGTTGGCATCTATTTTTGCTGCTATAATGTCTACCGCAGATTCTCAACTATTGGTGGCTGCATCAAGTGTGGTAAGAGATATTTATGAGAAAATTATCAAAAAAGGTGAGGCGATATCACAAAAGAAACTGGTGTTTTACAGCCGAGTTGTTGTATTGCTACTGGTAGTGGTTTCGCTTCTGTTTGGTTTTATCGCTGAGGATTTGGTCTTTTGGCTTGTATTATTTGCCTGGGCGGGATTGGGAGCCTCTATCGGCCCCACATCAATCCTGGCCCTTTACTGGAAAGGCACAACTAGAGCCGGTGTATTTGCGGGACTGATCAGCGGAACTCTGGTAACAGTGGTTTGGTATTTTGTACCTGTATTAAGCGGTTTGATGTATGAGCTTATCCCCGGATTTACCGTTGCATTCTTGGCTACGTGGCTGGTGAGTTTGTACACCACGCCTACAAAAGGTACTGAACAGGCGTTTTTAGATATGTTTGATGATGGAAAAGAAGACGATCGAGAAGAATTACCTTCTTGAGCTTATTTTAGACTAGCATTAGGAAATGTCCCTTTGAGAGACTGTGTAAATATCACGTACTATATTTAGCATTCCTAACATTATTAAATAGAGAAATATATTCTGAGGCTCCCCTATCTGACAAGCCGCTTTTTGGCGCGATAGAGAGGGGCCGGGGTTGAGTCAGAAAGACCGCACAACCTTTTGAAGGGAAAAGCGAACGAAGAGAGCAGGGGGATGATTGTTAAGCGTTGGGTTGACTAAAAATTCAATAGTTGGGTTAGAATTCACTACTTATCATCCCCCATAGACCCCTTCAAAGGGGGACACTCCATAATAAATCTTACTTTGCTCAGTACTTAAGAAAACAGCTTCTTAAAAAAGCCGGTAATTCCTTTTTTCTCCTCTTTTTTGCCTGATCGTCCACCACTAAGTCCTTCATAGGATGGCCTTGGCAATCCTTCATAAGCCTTCTCTTTTTTCTTAGAAGATCGGCCGCTGCGTGATGTTTTCCCACGGCTTTGTTTGCCGTTAGACTTCGATTGTTTCTTCGCAGGTTTGCTCTTCTTAGGAGATTTTTTCTCTGTTTTTGATTTCTCTTTCACCGACTTTGGAAGTGGAACTTCCTCGGGTGCATATCCTAAAGATTCACTGATGGTGCGAATATCACCACGATCCTGTTTCGATACGAGAGAGAGAATTCGAGTTGCTTTGCCATCGCCAATGAGCTCTGCACGAAGTTTGTATTCTTCAACATCCTCGGGTACATCGTAGTTGATAACCTGGGAAGCATGCTCGAGCGGAATATCTTTTGCAGAAAGCTGTCCGATAATCAAATGTTGAACGCTGCCATCGGTAAACATTTGAAATCGCTGGTTGTACGTTTTTTCATCCACCTTATCGTGAATACTCACTGCACGGCGTCCGCTTTTTCGCAGTATTTTATAAAGCCGGTCTGCAGTTCTTCGCGATGCCGCAAAAATAACTACGGTGTCTGATTTATTATCCTCAAGGTGTGCCATCAGCGTAGAAATCTTGGATCGTGGCGGCACATTTATATAATACTGTGTAAGATCTTTGGTGATGACCTTTTCCGTTGCCGGTTCCTTCTCAAGCTCTGTTTTCGGTGGAGCTTTTTTCTCGATCTCTACAAGTTCCGGATCTTTCAGCAGACGTTTCTCTGCATCACGCATTCCTTTGGTGTCTTTCGAAGCAGTAAAAATTCGCTGACATTTTGGGGCAATCACCCGCTTAGAAATAACATCAACTGAATCCCAATCGTTTATCTGCTCGGCCTGATCAACGATTAATTGTTCCACTTCGCGAAAAATCATTCGCCCATCCTGTAGAATGGTGGCTAATTGTTGCGGAGTAGAAATAACAATAACAGGGCCTGCCGAAAGCGAAGCCTGCTGTTTTTTGATATCGTTCTCATCCGTGTAGCACGCACTTTCAATAGAGCTGTGATAGCCAATAGCCCAAATCCATTCATCAATCTGTTTGGCACGCTCCTCAGATGATGTAAGGATTATAGCACGGGTTCCTTGCCTTCGTTCGGCTTTCGATATCGTATTTAGCAACGATATTAAATATCCGAGTTCCGGGGCCTGTTCTGATGTTGTATTTATCACTAAATCAGAACCACTTTGAACGGCTTTAAATATTTTTTTCTGTAAAGGTGAGGGATTTTCAATATTTACATCTCTTAATCCCTTCAAAATGTCAGAGCTTAGTCGAAATTGATTAAACGACAATGTCTTTACCTCTTTATTTTTAGATCATTATTTCAATTAACAAGTAGCAGGGTCAAAAAAATCTGCCCTGCTCATATATGTACAAAATTTAAAATCTATTTTGTAACCTTCTCTTCCATAAGATAACATATATATGGGTAAAAATAATCATCACAATTAAACCAATGAAGCCTATTATTCCACCTTCCGGTCCAAACTCTCCCCCGGTAAAAAGTTCCGTCCCTATCACATCCGATTGCAAGAAACTTGGGCTAAAATGTGTGCCGCTTACAGGTAAACCAAACACTGTACTTTGAAAATAATTCCATGAAAAGTGTAACCCAACGGAAAGACCCATACTTCCGGTGACGATAAACGGATAGGCCAAGACCGCTCCGGCCACAAAAATATTAAATGTAGATAAATATGAAGCTCCGGGATTTGCGGCGTGCCCTAAGGAAAAAATGAAAGAGGAAAGAAACACAGCAATGATTATTGCCCATTTTTTTGAAATCCACGAAACATGAACCCCTTCTTTTAAGTTGGGAATGAGATAACTCCGAAAAAAACCTTCCTCCCAAATACTAACGGCAATCATGAAAATGAAATAATTTAGAAGTTCAGTCGATATAAAAAATGAGCTGTGTGTGGTTATGATCCATTCGGAATAATAAAGGATTATGTAAATCACTCCCATTGATATGGCAGCAATGACTACACCTGCAGAAAGATCATGAAACCAATCGGCACTAAGAGAAAAACCAAATTCATGGAAGGGCCTGCAATCAAGATATTTGGCCGCAATCCACAGAGAAAATAAAACCAAAACTGCCAACCCAATTGTGAAATAAAGAGAGGAAACAGAAATGGAATTTAATGCAGTACCTGAAATTAGGATAAGAGACGTAAATACCAGAACTCTCCATCCTGATCTTAAGCGTTTTTCTGCAGGATTGTAAAATATATTTGTAAACATCCGAACACTTCTTGAACTGTTCAATTTATAGATGTAGTATTAATAATGGTTTCTATTCAATAATAAAACTTTTTATACATGACAAAACGAATTGCTTTTTTTGCCACCCGCAATGAAGTTGAAAAATTTTTCAGCTTAAATGGTGAGAGCGATGCAATATTTGAACCTCACTATAATATCAGCAGGGGACAACATATTCCAATTATTCCGGCGGGTGATAGTCAGCGGAGACTTCAGAGAATGCGTTGGGGAAAAGGTTTTTCGGATAAATCGGAGGAGATGCAGAATGATGAAATGGTTAAAAATGCCTCATCTCGTTGTATTGTGCCAATGAGTGGATTTTTTATTTGGAAAGAGGGGCGGGAAAAAGATCATCCATTTTTTGTGCGAATGATGAATAACTCTGTGATGTCTGTAGCCGGGTTGGTTTTTGAAGAAGATGGATTTGAATACTGTGATTTTTTACAGCGAGACTCAAATACATTAATCCAGCCTATGTCTCCCAAAATGCCTCTCTTGCTAAATAAAAAACTTACTAAAAAGTGGCTAGATGGAGAGTCATCAGAAAGGGAGATCATTAAAGAAGCAAAATCTTTGTTTTTGATAACGGATATTACAGTCCATCGTGTAAGCAAGAAAGTAAATGATCCGGCAGAAAATGCAGTGACTTTAATTCAACCCATTCCTAAATAAATTTATTTGAGCCCTGGTTTTCCTTCTATCTGGTTTTGATAAATGCGTATGGTTTTATAGGCAAAATCGAGATCATCTTCTTTTGCTACGGCTTCTAAAATATCCTCCCACATCATTTGATTAATACCCCGTCGCTTTCTGGGGTTCGAAAGATGACGAATCGTGAGTTTTATACCTATATCAACAACTTCCGTGTAGACAATAGGTGTCAGGTTTTTGTATCGAATCAAATACGATTTTGTTGCTCTTTTCACCTGTTGCTCGGCATCTTCCACATAATCTTTCAGGTGATCCTCACAAATTTGCTCAAGTATTTTCCGGGCCTTTTTCCAGTTGCTCTCGAACGTAAAAACTACCTCAATTTCATTCCAGATAAAATCAAAATCACTGGTGTAATTTGCAATTGATTCATTGAATACAAAGTGGTTTGGAATATGAATCACTCTCCCGGTACTTTGATCGGCGTGAACCCAGCCACCAATCTCAAGAATTGTAAATTTAAAAAATCGTACATCAATAACGTCACCTTTATTATCACCCACCTGGATTCGATCACCCACTTTAAAAGGTTGACGCCAGATCAGGAAAATCCAACCTGCCATATCCGTTACCGGCCCTCGCAAAGCAATGGCAATACCTGCTGATAGTAAACCTAAAAATGTAGCCAGTGAGCCCACTCCTTCGAACCACACCCGACCTACAAGCATAAATCCAATAAAGACTAAGGTATAAGTAACGTTTTTTCGCCATTTGTACCGTGATGCAGTCTCTTCAACCCTATTATATACTAGTCGTATAATAATAAACCGAATCACAACGAGTATTGCAATGATGACAAATGTTTCAATAAAATTGCCGTACTGTACGTTAGTTTCAGAGAATAAAGTGTCTAATTTTTGTTGAAAATCGTCCATTTATGTGGTCTGTATTCAGAAGTATGACTTTACTCTTTATTTCATTATCACTTTGTTAAGAGTATAAATAGTGATATTTTTAATGTTCGATTGAACAACCGAATTATATAAAGATACTATGCTTTACGGAATTATCATTAGTTTCATTACCGTTATCTGTTTTTTATTAATAATTGTGGTGCTTTTGCAGCCCGGACAGAAAGAAGGATTATCCGGTGGACTTGCAGCAGGTATGGCGGGTGGTGCCGCAATGGGAGCGCGCCGAACTGCAGATTTACTCTCTAAAATGACCACTGTATTAGCCATTTTATTTCTTTCTTTAAGTGTATTGGCGAATTTCGCGATAGATCGCGGAGATCAAACTCAAAGCACAATACAGCAGCAAGGATTACCGGGTCAGGTAGAAACTGATTTTCAGGCTCCATCACAAACACAATCTGCTGTTCCACAACAGGAAGATGGGCAGCAAGATAACTAAGCTACTCTTTACAGAAATTAAAAAGCCCCGATGATTGCTCGTCGGGGCTTTTTTTTATGATAGGATTTTGTAAAACAAACCGTATTAATCTTCAAGCAGTTGCTTTACATATTCATTTTCAGGATCCATTTTTAATACCTGTTCGTAGTAGCTTCTGGCTTTCTCATCATGACCACCTTTCTTCATCAGGTCTCCCATTAAAATCCAGTTTTCTACATCCTTCGGTTCAGTTTTAATACGATCGAGCAAATAGGTAATAGCTCCTTGTCCGTCACCTGACATCAATTTATAGAGTACCATATTGCGGTGTGCAGTGGGTAAATCATCCAGCGCTATTGCTCGTTCGAAGTCACTTTTTGCTTCATCCAGATTATCTTCGTTAAGATGGGCGTATCCACGTAAATTATAGAGGCGTCCGTTATCAGAATCTTTCTCAACGGCCGTGTTTAACGATTCAATGCTCGTGTCCCACTGACCTAATTTCTGCATTACTTCGCCTTCAAGGGTATAACCTTCAGGGGCATCGGGATTTATTTTTTGCAACTCCCGGGCAACATCAAGGCTCCGGTCAAGATATTTTTCATGTAGAAGTTCATATCCTTGTTTATGCTTTTCTTCAAAACTCATGTATGTTATTTGGTTTTCTCTTTATCGGTTATATCTTCGTATTCGGCTTCTTCTATTTGGTCTAAATTCTTTTTTCTTTTGCGCTTACTTGTTGAATTTGACCCCGATTTGTTCGGTTTAATAAAAAGTCTGTACAGTGCGTAAATAATCAGTGCTATAAAAAGCCAGCGTAACAGCATTAATTTGGAATAATATGAATGTGGGTATTACTGCGAATTGGGTGACTGAATATCTGTTCTTCAAGATACGATAATTGATCCGGATTATTAACAAAATCAATCTCTGTTGAATTAATGATCATCAATGGTGCTTTATTGTAGTGATAAAAAAATTGATTGTAAGAATCGCTGAGATCATGCAGATATTCTTCAGTAATATGCTTTTCGTAATCGCGGCCTCGCTTATTAATATTTTTCATCAGCCGGTCCACCGAACTCTGTAGATAAATAACAAGATCCGGCTTGGCAGAGATTCCGGCCATTATGCTGAAAATGTTATCGTAGAGAGCAAGCTCATCATCATCCAGATTAAGTCGGGCAAATATTCGGTCCTTTTCAAAAATATAATCCGAGATGATGAACTCATCAAACAGATCGCGGTTCGTCATTTTTTGTTGCTGTTTGAACCTGCTGGCTAGAAAGGCGAGCTGAGTTTGAAATGCATATCGCTCACGTTCCTCATAAAACTTAGGAAGGAAAGGATTTTCTTCGAATTGTTCGAGAACTAACCTCCCACCATTTCGCTCTGCAAGCATGTTGGCAAGCGTTGTTTTCCCAGCGCCAATCACTCCTTCAATAGCAATAAAATCAAATTTGTTGGGCATGTTACCAGCGATATTCAGTTTTGTGGATATCCATTTCAGGAGCTGCTTTCACCACTTCAGAGACAGTTTTTCCACTTATGGGATCCTGCCAGTTTGGATCAACTTCCTGCATTGGGAGCAACACAAAAAGCCGACGGCTGAATTCAGGATGAGGAATAATAAGACTCTCTGCCTGAATCACCAAGTCGGAGTAGCGAATGATGTCGAGATCCAGAATTCGGGGCCCCCAGCGCTCCGGATTTTTCTCACGGCCCATTTGATGCTCAAACGCTTTTAATTTGGCTAAAAGTTTTTGTGGGGATAGCGATGTATATATTTTTGCCACCGTATTATAAAAATGAAACTTGGAGGGGCCAACCGGTTCCGATTCCCAAATCGATGCTTTTTCAACCGGAATTTCGGAAAGCTGCTCAAGAAAAATTCCTGTTTGCTGAATAATGGATAGGCGATCGCCGAGGTTGGAGCCAACAGCTACTATTACCGGCTCCATTGCATCGTAATTTCAGCGTAGGCAGCCGGGGTTTCAATGGGTGGGCTAATCTTACGAATAGAAACAGTTAGCGCGTTGAGGGACGAAAAATTCTCAAACAACCGGTCTCCTATTTTTGCGCAAAGGGCTTCAATTAACTTTTCTGAGGGCCCGTTGATTACATCCCGAACAATTTTTTCTGCAATCTGATAATCGAAGGTTTCACCAAGGTTATTATTTTTAATGGCTCCCCGGAAATTTCCTGAAGCTATAATATCGATTTCAAAGTGGTTGCCGTTTTCTCTCTCCTCCGGATAATACCCATGTTTACCATGAATTTTCAGAGATTTGAGGGTGATTTGATCCGGCGTCATTTCTATAAAGTAGCCACTTCAAGTTTTTGTTCAAGCTCCTGTAATATACGCTTGTGTTTAGGACTTGTGGAAAGCCTTTCTTCTATGGTTGTAATAGCGTGGATTACAGTAGAATGATCACGTCCGCCAAACTGAAGGCCAATGGTCTTGAGGCTGGATTTTGTAAATTTCTTTGAAAGATACATTGCCATTTGGCGTGCTTCTACAATCTCTTGTTTTCGGGTTTTCTCCCGGACTTTATTGGTGTCAATTCCAAAGTATTCACACACATAGTTCTGAATGGTTTCAATCGATATCTGGGTGTGGGAGCTCTTCACCATGTCTTTCAGGACGGACTTAGCCATATTCAGATCAATCTCATCAATATGTTTTAAAGAGGCCGTGGCAAGTAGCTTAATGATGGCTCCTTCTAAATCTCTAACATTTGATTTAAAGTTATGAGCAATAAATTCAATGATATTAGAATCAATATAAATGCCATTGTCACTGGCTTTACGCTCCAGAATAGCATAGCGAGTTTCGTATTCAGGAATCTGCAGATCAGCACTGAGCCCCCAGCTGAATCTTGAAATAAGTCGCTCTTCAATATCGGGCACATCTTTAGGAGCGCGATCACTGCTAAGAATAATCTGTTTTCCTTCCTGATGGAGTGCATTAAAAATATGGAAGAACTCCTCCTGTGTTTTCTCTTTCCCGCTAAAGAACTGAATATCATCAACAATCAACACATCTATGTGCCGGTAAAACATTGAGAATTCACTGGCCCGATTATTTCGTATCGCCTGTACAAATTCGTTAGTGAACGTTTCCGATGAAACGTAAAGAACCGAAAACTCATCACCGAACTGCTGCTTTATTTTGTTCCCGATACTTTGAACAAGATGTGTTTTACCAAGTCCGGTAGTTCCATAAACAAAGAAAGGGTTGAACGAATTCTTGCCCGGATTTTCCGCAATTGCCATAGCAGCAGATCGGGCAAGCCGGTTACAGTCTCCTTCAATATACCGTTCGAAAACGTAGTTGTTATTCAGGTTCGATTCGATATTTGTTTTTCGGATTCCCGGAATTACAAATGGATTTTCAATCCGTCCGGGAAGATAATCACTATAGGTGTTCATTTCCTGGGGCTTCGAAGGCGGCATGGGCTGCTGTGGAAGACGAACGGAACGATTGTCTTCAAGCTTATCAGATTTTTCGAGCAGTACTGAATATTCCAGCTTTCCTTCTTTGCCAAGTACTTTTGCAATGGTAGATCTGAGCATGTTATAATAATGCTCTTCCAGCCATTCATACCAAAACTGACTTGGAACCTGTATAGTCAGCGTGTCGTCTTTGAGCTTGACGGGTTTGATTGGCTCAAACCATGACTTATACTTCTGATAACTTATATTGTCTTGAATGATCTCTAAACATTCATTCCAAGCTGATTCAGCTGTTATCGTTTCCAAGTGAGCATGCCTCCAAAAAAGTTAAAAGTTTTGTTGCAAAGTTGACTTTGTTATCCACACAGCTAAGTGAGTTATTTCTTAATGCGGAGGATGAAAATGATAATTTATTTGACGCAAATCAAAAAAATATTTCGAAGTTTTCCCAAAGTTATCCACAGTCTATAAAAATCCATAAGTAATTGTGCTACAATAGATGGAGTGATTTTATTTAAATCTATCATTTCTAACTTGACAGTACGTAACATTTCTATAACATGGATTTCGCCCTAATTTCACACCTCTAAAAATGTTACAAAAAACTTTTCCACAAGTTATCCACAATTTTTCAGCACATATAATTTGGAAGGAAAAGTCAAGCGGTAAGGGAGAGATTTAATCTAAAAAAGAAATCTTTTTTCAGATATCACTTAGCGATCAAAAAACGAGGGTTTTTATCAAGATCATTCAATAATTCCACACTCTCAAAATAACCCTGTGCAATTTCTTTAACTTCACCGGCAGTTTTGTCGTTACACTCCAGGAAAAGATGAGCTTTTTGAGCGTTCGAAAATTCGATGATGGACTTATACACATCAAGTGGCTGCGCGTGAAAAAGGGCATTAGCCGGTTCGTAATCTAACACCTGTTTTTTGATGGAAAATTTTTCTTCGGGGTGAATATAAGGTGGGTTAGAAATAATGATGTCCCAATTAATTTCATTACATCGATCATTAGCTGAGAGATTAAACAAATCCCCCTGAAAAAAATCAACATCCACTTCGTTTACCTTAGCATTCCTTTCAGCTACAGTTAATGCATCAGCGGAATTATCTAAACCGGCGCAATACCACTTTGGATTCTCTTTTTTGATGGAGATAGGGATACACCCACTGCCGGTTCCTATATCAAGTAAAGAAATAGTTTGATCATTAATACCCTCTGTTTGGGTGAGCAAAATCTCTACAAGCTGTTCGGTTTCAATACGTGGAATTAGAACATCAGGATTTACATGGATAGTGCATGACATAAAATCTGTATGACCAATAATATATTGGAGGGGTTCATGCAAAGCCCTGCGTTTAATAAGTGACCGCAGGGAGTCTAACTCACCGTCTGAAAGAGGCCGATCGAATTGCAGGTATAGATCTAATCGTTTTACATGCAGTACATGGGCTAACAGCCATTCAATACTGTGGCGCGGATCAGGAATTTCTCTCTTTTGAAAATAATCCGTTGCCCATTCCAGCATTGAAAGAACTGTCCAGACGCGATTTTTGCTACTCATCTAATTGATCTATTAAGATGCGCCGGTCTCTTCTTCTTTTTCTGAACTAGGCACTTCTTCTTGAAGTGAGAGTCCATAACGTTTTGAGAAATCCATGATGAAATCGATTATATCAGCTTCAATATTTTTTTCTTCAGTTAGTGAACTCCCACGGAAACCCATGCGTCCACCCGCTTTTTTTAACTCTACACGGTTATGGTTGTCCGTACATTCAACAATACAGGTAAGAGTAATAGTAGCGTTTATTTGCTTCTCAAATTGTTCATAAACAGAGACATACACTTCATCTTTGTTTGCTTTCGACTCATACTTATAAGTAAATTTTGGCTCAATCGCATCGAGTAACTTCGGTGTCATTCTACGAAGAGTGTCATGTGGTCCGTATACCAAATATTTTGTGACAGAACTCATATTAAAAAACCCTATTGATTTTAATGATGGTAAGGCGAATTTTCTGCCTGAATAAAAGCCTAAATCCAACAATAATCAAATACACTTTTTACTTTTTTTGTACAGCAACATTAAAAAATGTCTTTTTAGACAATGCTTTATGTATCAATTCCGTTTATACAACGAATTTATTAATTTGAATACCATATGAAAAACAAAATCAGCTACTCTAAGTTTATAATTGCTTCCATTTTTTTAATACTGTTATCTGCCCAACTTGGATTTTCTCAGGTAAAAGAACCTGAACTAAGAGAGGATGAACGGGTAGCCACAGATTTAAATGAACTTTATAGAAGCGGGATCAGCTTTAATGTATCTGTTAATAATTTCGGCTTAGCGTTAGGTGGTGATTATCGAAGAGTGATTAGTTCTCAATCCGAACTTATAGCATCTGTTCGATTTACTGGTTTACGTGATGTTACAGAACAGACATTTACCGACATCTTTTTTGGCCAGCAGATAATACCAAATAAATTTCAGCGAGCATTCGCTTTTCCTTTGGTCATTGGATTGAGAAACAGGCTTTTTGCTGATCGGGTTCAGGACAATTACAGATTTTTCATTACTGCTACAGGCGGACCCGTTGCGGCTTTTTCTTACCCTTATTTTGATGACGTAAACAACAACGGTTACCGCGAACAGTTTCAGAACTTTTTTGAACCGGTGAACGACATTTTTACCGGATTGAGTGATGGGCAATGGCACTTGGGTGCTGCCGGGGAAGTTAAATTAGGCATGGATTTAGGCAGTAATTTTTCGAGACTAACAAGTATAGAATTTGGGTATTACTTTAATTTTTTCCCCAATGGTATTCAAATGATGATGCCGAATCAGCCGGATTTACGTACTAATTTTGCACCCGGAGAATCTCCATTTCAGTTCGATGATCAAGGACAGCTATTACTTGAACCCTTTTTTGATCCGCAAAAATGGTTTGGAACACCGCAAATTACGCTCACTTTCGGGAGACTTTGGTAGTCTCCTCCAGTTCGGCAAGCCACTCTTTTGGGTTTGATAAATCATCGAGTACATAATCGGGATTGTATTTTTTGAGTTCTTCTTTTGAGAAACTTCCGGTTGATACTGCGATTACTCTTGCCCCAAAATATTTTGCGCAAAGTATATCTTTCGGTGTATCTCCAATAATCACATATTGCTCAGCATTTGGGGAATGTTTGTGAACAGATTGAAACTCAAGATGCGCAGATTCGGGCAAATAATTTCTATTTGCATGATTACAACCAAACCCGCCAAAGGTAAAGATATCGTTTAACCCGACTGTATTTACTTTGGCAAAAGCCACTTCCCGAAAATTTCCTGTGCAAAGTCCCACATGAAATCCGGCATCTTTAGCAATATGGACGGACTCTATGGCTTCATCAAACCGCTCCACTCTTTCAGGTGAAAGTTGTTCGATCATCGTTTTCACATATTTGCTTTTAAGAACGTTAAAGAGTTCATCGGGAGATGAATGTCCCTCAATCAGCTCCATAAAGATGCCGCGATCTGTACGCCCTGCAAAGGATCTGTTAATAGATTCGGGCTTGCTTAATCCCATCTCCATTAGGTGCTGTTCTATTAACGAACGCAGAAAAGAGCTGTGAACATGAAGCAGCGTTCCATCGATGTCGTAGAGCAAAATAGGTTTCATAGGCTTTTTCTTTATCTAAACGGGATTTAACAGTACATTGTATTTGCAAAATAACTTAACAAATAAATACCACTATGAGTTTAATTGAAGACATTGTTGCGCGACAAATTTTGGATTCGCGGGGAAATCCCACTGTAGAAGTTGATGTTCTATTATCAAATGGAATTGTAGGGCGTGCTGCCGTACCGTCCGGGGCATCAACCGGAGAGTTTGAAGCCGTAGAATTACGAGATGGAGATGAGAACTATTTTTTAGGGAAAAGCGTAATTAAGGCTATTGAAAATGTTAATGGCCCTATTGCTGATGAGCTGGTTGGCTTTCCGGTAAGTTTGCAAACTGAAATCGATCAAACCTTAATCGATTTAGACGGTACACCTAACAAAGCAAAATTGGGCGCCAATGCTTTATTAGGCGTTTCAATGGCTGTAGCTAAAGGTGCGGCACAAACCGTTGGCCTGCCATTGTGGAGATATCTTGGCGGAGTGAACGCAAAAGTACTTCCATTGCCAATGATGAACATTATCAACGGTGGTTCACACGCTGATAATAATGTAGATCCACAGGAGTTTATGATTATGCCGGCAGGAGCAGAAACGTTCAGTCATTCTGTACAAATGGGTGCCGAAATTTTCCATAACCTGAAAAAAGTACTTTCATCAAAAGGGTACAACACTTCTGTGGGCGACGAAGGAGGTTTTGCGCCTAACCTGAAGTCGAATGAAGAGGCGATTGAGGTTATTTTAACAGCCATTGAAAAATCGGGATATACTCCGGGTGATGAAGTATTAATCGCACTTGATCCTGCCAGTTCTGAATTTTACAACACGGAAAAGAAAGTGTATGAATTTAAGTGGAGTGATGGATCTGTTCGCGATGCCGATGAAATGGTAGAATATTGGGCGAATTGGGTAGAGAAGTATCCAATAATTTCCATTGAAGACGGTATGTACGAAGATGACTGGAAGGGCTGGAAAACCATGACAGATGCTCTTGGTGATAAAGTTCAGCTGGTTGGTGATGACCTTTTCGTAACCAATACCGAGCGACTTGCCCGCGGAATTAAAGAGGGAGTGGCTAACTCTATCTTAATTAAGGTAAATCAAATAGGTACACTTACTGAAACGCTGGATGCTATCGAAATGGCACATAAAAACGGCTACACTTCCGTTATTTCTCACCGTTCAGGTGAAACAGAAGATACTACCATTGCTGATCTTGCAGTGGCAACTAATGCGGGTCAGATTAAAACCGGGTCCATGAGCCGTACCGACCGTATTGCAAAATACAATCAACTGCTTCGAATAGAAGAAGAACTGGCTGATTCAGCGATCTTTCTTGGCAGAGATGTATTTGGACTCTGAATCTTATAATCATATGATTAGGCGCTAAGCGTCTGAACATATTATAGCTTTTTGAAGCCTGCCCTAAACCGGCAGGCTTTTTTTGTTTTTATAAGTTACTAATAATTAAAGGTTTATGTTCTTATAAAATTGCCGATTTGCTTTTCACTTCTATAATGAGTAAAAATAAGTAAGATGTTTTCACTATTTATTCATTTAATCAAGAACCTAAACTAATTATCATGAAAAAAAGTTACTTTTTTATGGGGCTAACTGTTTTATGTTTATTCCTGATCAGTTCTCAGGCTGCATTCGCACAGTTAACCGTTACAGGAACCGTTACTGAAGAAGCCACAGGAGAACCACTTGTCGGCATTACAATTTTCCACTCCGTTAGCAATACTGGAACGACTACCGATGTAGATGGAAATTACAGACTTGAAATTCCTGCGGGAACATCATCACTTCGATTTTCATCTATTGGCTTCATCACAAGGAACATAGAAGTTTCTGGTGAGGATGGAGAAACAGTGGAGCTGAATGTTGAGATGGGCGCTGATATCGCAAACCTTGAGGAGCTTGTTGTAACAGGTTTGGCCAGTAGTATTAAAAGATCAAACCTGGCACATTCTGTTTCATCCATTTCAGCAGAAAAACTAACGGCAAATTCAGATCCGCAAACACTTGATAGAGCATTGCAAGGTAAAGTTGCCGGAGTTCAGATTAACTCTTATTCCGGTGCCCCGGGTGGTGGTTTTAACGTGCAAATGCGAGGAGTTAGTACTCTTGGAGCAGGTGCATCTCAGCCTCTTTTTATCATTGATGGTGTTTATGTAAATAATGATGTTTTGACTACCGGACGCTCGACGGTAAGCGGCGCCGGTGGAACCTCTCAGGATGGGTCTGCCAACAGACTAGCCGATTTAAATCCGGATGATATCCAAAGTGTTGAAATATTAAAAGGTGCTTCAGCAGCAGCAATATATGGTCAGCGTGCAAATGCCGGTGTTGTCATTATTACTACAAAACAAGGTAGGGCAGGTGATACACAGGTATCCATAAAACAAGATATGGGTTATAACAGCGCACTAAATTTGTTAGGACGTACAGATTGGACAGAAGAGCGCATTGATAATTTTTTTGGAGCAGGCAGCACCCGCGCTGAACTGGAAAAGCAACGGCTAAATACTGCTTTAGCTAATGGCACTGTCAGAGATTTGGAGGAAGAGATTTACGGAAACAATGGCCTTGTACGCAATACCCAGCTGAGCGTTTCGGGCGGTAATGAAAATACTCGTTTTTATGTATCAGGTGGATTGAATTCTGAGGATGGTATAATTGCAAGAACAGGTTTTGACCGACAGTCACTGCGGGCAAACATTGATCACACAATCTCTCCACGATTTAGGGTATCAAGTAGTTCAAGTTATTTGCACACAAATAGTCAGCGTGGGTTTACAGGAAACCAAAATAATACCGGTGGATCAATCGGTTATTCTCTCGCTTTTCACCCCAACTATGCATTCGATATCATCAGGCCTAACCAAGATGGTACCTTTAATGATACACCCTACTTCAGTGAAAATCCTTTACGACTGATTGAGGTTGCGGAAAATGAGCAGAAGGTGAATCGATTTCTTCAGTCATTGGCTCTCGAATCGCAGTTATACAACAACGAAAATTCATTGCTTTCACTGAACATAAGAGGTGGCCTGGATTATACTAACTCCAATTCATTAATCTATTTTCCTGAGTTTATGCAGTTTCAGCGCACAGCTGCGAACTTTCCCGGAGATGTAATTCACAGTGCAGAAGAAGTGCTTAACCTGAACTTGCAGGCTGTTCTTATTTACAATACAAATTTAAACACAGGAGCAGGTAATGTTGACTTGACTACTCAGCTGGGTGCAACACGTTTTGATCAAACTATCTCGCTTAACAGAATCCGCGGCCAGGGTTTATTGCCAGGTCAGACAAATGTCGGTAATGCAGCACAGGTAACTGCAGGTCAAAATGAGGTAGAAATAACTGATTTTGGAGTTTTTGCACAGCAAGAAGCAAATTTTGATGACAGAATTATTGCAACTATTGGAGGAAGATTGGATCGATCGACTCTAAATCTAAACGTCGATGATTACTCATTTTATCCAAAAGCCTCGATGGCTGTTAATATTAGTAATTTCGATTTTTGGACAATTGATCAGGTGAATCAGTTTAAACTCCGAGTAGCCTACGGCGAAACAGGAGGTTTGCCAAATTTTGGCAGTATTTTCAGTAGTCTATCGGGTACCAATATCGGTGATCGTGGCGGAGCCATTGCGCCAAACTCAGATGTGGATCCCAATTTGAAACCTGAGCGAGCAAGAGAGCTCGAATACGGGGCTGATTTTACATTTCTAAATGATCGGGTCTCACTTGAGTTTACGCGATATAACAAAACTATTGATGATCTTATATTGAATTTACAACCATCTCCTTCTACAGGAGTTAATAGTGTAACGACGAATGCGGCTGAGCTGGAAAATGTGGGAACCGAAATTAGTCTGAATGTTATTCCTATTCAATCCCAAAGATTTTCTTGGGTGTCGAATATCTTGTGGTGGACTAACAAGACTAATATAACAAACCTTGCTATTCCGGCGCGAACGAATACATTTTTTGCTTCTCCGAATTTTGGAGCCAGCAGAATCGAAGAGGGTGTTTCACCCACGGCCATTTTTGGTTTTGTCCCCGGGAATCCTGAAGCAGTTGAAATTGGGGATCTACAGCCCGACTTCCAAATGTCGTTTTCTAATGACTTTACATTGTTTGGAAATTTAGAAGCAAGTTTTTTACTTCATTGGAGTCAGGGTGCCGAAGGGATTAATCTCTCTACACTTCTCACAGATAGTGGTGGAAACAGTCCGGATTTTTTTGACAGCAATAATAATGTTGTTGAACGAGAAGGCGGGACTCTTACTTTTTTAGATGATGCTTCATATCTGAAACTTCGCGAAGCTTCTCTTTTTTATAACATTCCAGTGAATACTCTTCAGAATTTAGGTGGAGACTTTATCAGGAGAGCCCGGTTAGGTATTACAGGTACTAATTTGCTTATGTTTACAAATTATACCGGATATGATCCTGAGGTGAACGCCACAGGCAGAAATGCACTCGGCACACGCGTGGACATTACCCCTTTCCCTTCCATGCGAAAAATACTCTTCACCGTACAAATTGACCTTTAATCCAAACTGAGGAATAAAAATGAAAAAATTACTATATAAATTTATCGTCTTGGCAGGATTAATGTATGTTGCAGCATCCTGCGATTTAATTGAAGTGGATCCGGTTACCGATCCCAATAATCCGAGTTCCGCAGTGGTACTTGATAACGCAAGCCAAGGTGAATTACAGGATTTAGCATCGGGTCTTGAGGCTGTTCATCGAAACTATAATAGTGCAACAAGCGGCTGGTGGAGCCTAACCGGTACTATCAGCAGAGAGTTGTA
>JBGTFX010000504.1:0-29592 GCA_041747055.1 Balneolaceae bacterium | reverse complement strand
CTTCACACCGTATTGAACTTACAGGGGAATCACAACGTAAAAAACAACGCTTGACCCCATGAACTTTAACCGCTAATATCACTCGTGGAAAGTGGCACTATATGCTCCGAAACAAGTGGCACCATTTGACCGAAATATCCAAGCAGAATTGATTAAAAATATAAAAAGAGTAAAAAGGAAGATTTTTTTCATACTGTTTTCTTTGATGAAAGTTGGGTTTTAACTAACGCTTTTTATTTAAAGATTTACTCCAGCGCCTCTTCATGTCCCCACGGAGCAAAGGCATACAGGTAGCGGTTGCTTTGGGCAAAAATACGACCTTTCCCGGCTGTTACACGCCAGAAATATGATCCATCTGGAGGGCTTAAGCGGTGAACTATCTCACCGGTTTCTGCATCCACCACATGCATTGTTCCCGAATGAGGAGCATAAATGAATCCATAACCATAATCAATGGGAGCGGTGCCGTTACCCGCATTAAAGTCGCTGTACCACTCTATGCTGCCATCAGATTTGTGCAACTTATAAATGCCAGAAGCATCATGTATATAAAGATAATCCTCTACCAAAACTGCCGAATAGGTGAAAATACCTTCCCGGCGCCAGATTTCCTCACCTGTTTGAGCGTCCAAAGCAAAGAAACCGTTTTTGGAGCCGGACGGGCCGCCTGTGGTGCCTACATATACAATGCCGTTTTCAACAATGGGAGAAACTCTGGATGGGAAACCGAATTCTCCAGGCTCAAACCTCCATATAAGTTCTAAAGTATTTATATCCATTGCACTTACTATACCATGATCCCCTTTTCGCTGACCTAAATAGAGAATCTCACCAAAAATCGATGTTTCATAACTTCTAACATCCAACTCTTCTACGTGTAATTCTCCTTCAGACGAAACAAAGTAATGATGACTGCCCTGCCCAGGAATTAAAAATTGATCATGAATTTCTGTGACACCCCTGCTTAATGACCATGATAAAGTATCATTTATTGGGATTTCCCAGAGTTGTTCACCATCCAATTTATTCCAAGCTAAAATTTTTCTGGTAATGTTTCCCACCAGTACTTCTCCATTTATCGCAAATGTTTTATTCGTAAGTTGGCCATGATGCTCAAATGACCTTTTCCATATTAATTCACCTGTCTTGTAATCCAATGATGTAATATTTATGTCCCCGGAGCTAATGATCATATCATCATGAATTAATGGTTTTGTAAATGGCGCTCCTCCATCTAAATCGTATGCGTATTCCCAAAGAGTATGCATACGCAACTCTTTTTCCTCTTCCCCACTATTATCTGTTGGAGATGGAAGGCAGCCTGATAACATCAGGCTGCCTATTAGAAGCAATGTCTTTATAACATTTTTCATCAGAAACTCCTTAATTATTAAATACTTCGTCATCTAACCATAATGCTGCATCGCGCATCGGAGGAGCTAATTCTCCTTGCTGAAACACCCCTGATAACGTGTAAGCACGCTTATGACGACGCAGTTCAAAATGATTGTACCCACCGTCAGCAGGAACATCATCGTAGTACCAGTTTATGTCACCATCATCCGGGTCTTCATTTGGATTCCAGACTGCATATTCGGGACCAATGATGATGTCATTCTTGGTGGCTACAGGATAGCTAAAAGGTACATCTTGCAATTCCCAGCAGATTTCTTCTCCATCTGAATGACCGGGCATTGTAGGATCTCCAGGTTGTCCTTGACAATCTACCATTACATACATGCTCATTATAACTGTTCCAATTGTATAAGAGTCAATCATTTCACCCCAGGTACCATCAATATTATCAAGTGTATTTCTCCCTGTTCGCCAGCGATCTCGTTTCCTTTCTGCATCCCGTTTTTTCCCATTTTGAAGTGTCCATTTGTAAGCAATGCGGCTAGCCTCCCATGCATTACTATTTGCTTTGTAGAAATATCGAATATCATTGAAATTATCCAATGCTCCCAGTTCATTCCCGTTTCTATCACCAACAATTTCATTGGCAGATCGAACCACAATAAACTTCTTCTCAGCGCCAATTACAGAACGCTTAAAAGAGGGCTCAGAAACTTGTCCACTATTAATAGTTTGAATTAATGACCCATTTAAACCAATAATGTTTTTCACATTGTTATTTACGGATGCATTCGAGAAATATTCAATATGTCCAATAACGTCATTTTTAATTTCAGGAATTTTTTCTAACTGGTCCAATGCTCCCGGAGAAAACTGAGCAAACCATGAAACCGCCCCATGCACATCATCTAACGGCTCTTCAACCCGGAAAATAAACTCGTCAAGAACAGGCTTAACATTGATATAACCCGGTGTATTACTCAAGGCAACGTGAGCAGCCCGTGCTCCCTGGTGCGGTGTGCCAACCGTTAAAACAGCTTTAATGTTTGCTTGCGGCAGTAAAGGGTGAGAGTCAAGCACCTCATAACCAGCCCTTGCAACAAGGCCGCCCATGCTATGGCCAACAATCACCCAATTGCCTGTTGAGCTTTTTTGACTCATTTGACTTGCAATAGAATTAATCAGTTGAGCCTGACTGCTTGATGAAGCTAAATCAGCTACATCGTAAGAAATTGCGATATAGTCATCAATAATACCAGCAGTAACCCAGTCATCAGGCGTACCGCTATTTAGCCATGACTCTTCAGAACCCTCAAATCCATGTAAAAACAAGGCGTAATCCTGACCAAATGCATTTGAAGTAAACAGAAAGAAAAGTAGAATACTTAAATATAAATTTTTCATTTTATTGGACCTCAATTTTTAATGAATGTTTGAATATTGTTTCGGTTTACTACTGTCCGATCAGTTAGAGTCCACTCTCCATCTCTCATACCAAAATTTTCAGATACTCTAAACTTTTCAACAGGTATGCTATTTACTTCTTCGTATTTCATCGACACTTTATTCTTTACGTTTCCGTAGTTGTCCAGATCAATAGAAGCAATAACCTTCCCGTTACGAAGGTCGATCTGTATTTTTTCCATTGAAATATCAAGTTCATCATCAACTCTATTTGAGAAATAAGCATGATTTTCTCCTACTCTTTCAAAATCTATACCTTTCTGCCCAAGCATGGTTAAATTTCTTTCAATATTTTCTTCGCGAGTGCCTCTGTTTCTATATTCTGCCATCATTCTATCCAAGTCTCGCTTCTCTAACCTTAAAGCCTCACTATCCACTTCGTATTCATACAATGCTTCACCATCTTCTGACAAATACCGAATACGTCCGTTGGAAAATTCACTTCGAACAACCGGCTTAAAATCATGTCCGTGAACAGGTATCTTATCTTCAAGATTTTTCTAAGGTTTTTAGGGATTGTTTCATCAGCGTTATCATCCAACCATTCCGTAATAATATGAACATATCCGTTATCGTCAATAATGTGTGTTTCTCGAACTCGTTCATGATTTTTTAATACGTATCGATTGCTCGAATCAGAAATTCTCTCAGGCATTCTTGTTGAAAATGAAAAAGTTATCTGCTCATAGGAAACCATATACAAAATATCTGTTTGTATATTTAAATTGTCGATGATTTCAGTAGGTTTAACTCCCTCAAAATTCAAGTCATTTTGATCATTTGTTAGCATAGTATCACAACTGCTAATAGTCACCAACACTATTATCAAGAATGATAGCACAGTATAATGGTCATTTGTTTTCTTTCTCTTCATATAGTTCTCCAAATGTTATTTATAGTTATTCTTTGAACAGCTTATAGAGAAATGATTTTAAAATCACTTACCTACATCAAATTGACTTCTGCTATTGTCTATATGATAAATAGTACCATTTATATGATGAAAGTACGCAACTCTTATACCTAAGAGAGAATTGAGAAAGAAATGTTACAAACTATTATTTTTTCTAATATTTCGATCATACAGATTCAATCTTTAATATAGTTCTCGGCAGATAAAATCCAAGTGCGGCTCCTCTTGTCATCGCACGAACCATGACCAATCAAAGACCGTAAATAGACAATACCTTATCGATACCACTTTCTTTAGTATAATGAGCTGATTGATGCAATCAGATTGCATTTTCAAATAAATTCTATACTTTTTTGATCTGGATACACTAACCAAAAGGTTCCGAAAATATAGGAACTGACATAGTTAAGATTGAAGTTTGTGCTCAAAATTCTATCAGTTGATAAAAGTTTTAATTCTATAATGATCTAAACATGATAAGAAGTGTTTTTTACGAGCACGATTATCTACTTAATAAATAGTTCATATCGCTCAACTAACTTTAATAATTCTCTCAAAGCTCATTCTGCTCATATCGGTCTATACAGCCATAGTACTCATAAAATAGCCTCTAAATTCTGGTTAATTTTTTTGTAATCCAGATCCCGCCAATCAGCCTTTAGAGCATTGTACGCTAACTTTTTTGCCCCTAATCTGTGTGTGAATTAAACAATCAACACAGATGGCTGAAACACAGACTCAACATATTGATGATGTTCCGCTCCCTCCATTAAAGGGGGCTATGGACAGTGAAACATCGGGAAATTCCGGTAGTCAGCACGCAGGCCGACCCACTATGGAATCGTACATGCAGGTGCAAAAGCCTGTTGTAGTAGATGATTCTATTGTAAAACACTACAGGGAACGATGCAGTCGTCTGGAGGGAGAGCTCCATGATGCAGATCGCAAGATTCGGTTGCAGGTGGATGAGATCATGCAGCTTAAAAGAGAACTATCGAAAGACCGTACGGAAACACTGTTAAGCCATCAGCGGGAACTGGGGGATTTGAAAGATTCGCATCGTAATGAGATTGAACGGCTAAAAGAAAATCAACGGCGAGACTGCAAAGAATTTGAAAAGCAGATTAACGAACTCGAAAGACAGGCTTTTAAACGGGAAATGGAACAGCGATCCGGAGATCGAAGCACGGGGAACCGACTCCTGGACATGTTTGAAGAGGTGGCCCCAAAACTATTTGAAAATGTATCCGAGATCCTGGGTGGTGCATTAAGCGGGCAGATCCAACCTGGATTACCGGCCGCTAATCCCCAACTCACGCAGGATCAGGCCAATCAACTTCGCCAGGCATTTGAGGAAGATATGGCCGGAAGTGCCCCGAATGACAATTCACAACCAAATTCCCCAATAAAGCCAGCGGCAGCCCCAAACGGTGGTGAGAAGTCACAAACTCCTCACCACTCATTTATCCCCGGCGATCAACCCGGCGGACTGAATGATTTCTTTGCTGAAAAGCGAAACGGTCACATTGAACAGGAAATGGAGGAATCGAAATGAGCTTATCAACGCAAAGATTTGAGCTGTTGAAAATGGCTATCAGTTTTATGGCCGGAAGGAATAAGAATACCTCAAAGTATATCGAATACGCTGAACGTGTGAGAAACCAGGTTGCAATTATTGAAACCGAGGAAGGCAGAAAACTACAGACGGCTGATTGGCTGGGAATGGCAAAAACGTTAGGTATGCAGGCCCTGCAAAAGGACATTGGCGCAAGGCAGATTGCAGAGAGCATATATCCGCTGTTGGATGGATCCAGGCAACATCTGGCCAGATACGCCAACGTTCCGGCAGGGTCTGATATGTAAGTCAGCAGCTTACCGTCTTCGTAGATCAAATTCTCACCCTTCAATCCTGAGTATTTTAATTCCGGAGAGTATCCAGCTTCATTCTTTCGCAATCCACTATAGAAGTACAAAGCCACGATAGGTTTGAACCAGTATTGGACTCTTTCAGGATCAAATTTTGGCAGTGTTTTCTTTCTATCCAGTTCGGTATCAAATTTCCGGAATAGGATTTCAAGCTCCTCTTCCGTAATCATTTTTGGTCGGGTATTTTCTCGAATTCGGGGAAGATCTTCTTTTAATGAATCAAAGATATCCGATTCTACAATTTTCTTTTTCTTCAAGAATTTCCACCAAGATCGAAAGTGCCGAAAGTAATAGTGACGGGTAGCTGCTGTAATACCACGTTTAAAGATTACATTCTCAAAGTGATGTGGCCGGATGCTCTTAGGGCTTGTCTTTTCCAGCCCATTCAATTTAACGAAGTGATCCAGTGCCCGTTTATATGCATCAACTGTCGCAGGAGATAAATGCTGTTTAGCAGAATAGAATAGATTCAGTGCATCCGTAACGGTGGCGCATTGAACAGTCTTTTCAGGTTTATCATCTGCCGATGCTCGTTTGGGATTAAAGCCGGGTGAGAATGGATCGATCTTTCCAAGCGATTCCAGCTTCTCCAGCTCTGTCACCATTTTTTGAGCTACATCTTTATGACGAGTTCCCAGAGCTTTTCGAACTGCTCTGATTTTGCCATTCTGAGATGTATTCCATTTTACGTAGTAGTATTTGCCTCGTTTTGTGAGAAATGCCATAGTTCCACTCCAAAGTATTTGAGAGTTCTCGTTTAGAGTGGCTCCCAAACTCCTCAAAAAATTGGACACCAAAATGGACACCAATTTGGACACCAAGGCTGGGAATTTAGCTGTGCGAAGCAATCACTTTTGATCACTTCTGCTCGCTTACCAATGTTAGTTTTTGAGGTTTTTTTGCTTTAGAGAGGAATGGAGAGGGGTTTTTAGCCCCTCTCATTCTGTTTGGTAAGATGTGGGCCCGGCAAGACTTGAACTTGCGACCAATCGATTATGAGTCGACTGCTCTAACCAACTGAGCTACGGGCCCTTTTTCTCAAGTAATTGAATTACTCAAAAGAGCCTTAAAACTACAAGGTTTCTGTTCCAGAAACAATATTGAATTCTCAATAAAAACTAATTTTAAAAATAAGTTTCTGCTTTATTGATGGCATCGCATACTGTATATTAAAGTGGGGTTAAGGATTCTGGTAGAGTTATAGCAACCCTTCTCAGAATTCCTGACAGGGCCGGTCACTAAATGTGACCGGCTTTTTTATTGCACTTCTCCCCTGTTCCCAAATGCATTATTTGCTCTTTCTGTAAACTAATCCCCAAAAAAGATGATCAAGACAAAATTTTGTAAGAATTGATTTAAATTATGTTCGTTATACTAACTTAACCCGTATAACTTACATCAAAAACTCAAGAGTGAGATCATGAAAAAATTTGCCGGATACGTTTCCATAAGTATAATTGCTTTGTTTTTAATGGCACTCCACACTTATTCCGATCCTGGAGAGGAATTTTCAGAGAAACTGAAACAGGCCGCTGAGTTGGTCCAATCTGCTGATGAAGCCGGAGCTATGACACTTTATAAGGAAGTGCTCGAGGAAAATCCTAAACAAGTGGATGCACTATGGAATGTAAGTGTGTTATACGCCCAAAAAGGGTATCGCCTGGAGGAAGAATCTGAACAGGAGCAGAATTACAGCAAGGCTGATAATTATGCTGATCGTTGCCTCGAAGCACATCCGCAAGAAGCTGCTTGCCATTTTTCAAAAGCATTGGCAATTGGCCGGATGGCTGAAATTGTAGGAACCCGAGAACGAATTCGAAAGTCTAAAATGATTCGTGAACATGCGGAAACAGCTGTAGAACTCGATCCTGAATTCTCAAGAGCCTGGCATATACTTGGTGTTTGGCATTCAGAAGTGGCTAATTTAGGTAAAAGGGAGAGATTTGCGGCCCGCACCTTCTTTGGCGGACTACCCAAAGCCAGCAATGAAACAGCTGAGGAATGTTTACAAAAAGCCCTTGAAATGAGACCGGAGAGTATTTTAGTCCATCTTGATTATGCCCGCCATTATAGAAGAACCGGGGATAAAGAACGGGCAATTGAACATCTGAAGAACATCGAGAATCTTGAGCCTAAGTATAAAGATGATCCTGATCATAAAGCCAGGGCTCAAAAAATGCTGCAAGATTTAACCTAGATAAATAAAAGTTACTGTATTGAAACCTGGTTTGGATCACCACCTGTTTTTGGAGTGTTACCTTCTTGGATAATTCGTATCAAATTATTTACTCCATACAACAGTAAAAATGCCGCGATTAAATATGCTATGGAATCGGGGTTTGAAATAATCAGCGCGGCTATGATGAGGGTCAAAATCCCCATTATTGTAAAGCTAAAACTGAGCAGAAGTATCAGACCGAAAAATCCAAGGAAGACGGCAAAAGTCACAGGGATCAATTCAGGGAAAATAAAGATCAGAATGGATGTCACCATGGGAAAAGCAGCAATAAATGGCGGCATTCGAAATGCTAAAAACAAGATGCCCAACGCCATCAAATATCCTCCAACAATCAGGTATAAAAATGTTGGATAAATTAACGTTAACACACCCGTTGCTAAAGCCAACAAAGCATTTAGGCCACGTCGCTGTTTTGATTTATTTTCTATCCTTATTTGAAATTGTTGGTACATGATTTTGTATACGTAGCGCGGATCGCTGATCCGCTAATTGATACGGATGGATTCTAAGTTAATTGTTTCTGCCGAAAACTCATCGGCCGATTTTTGTCACTTTATTTAACAGGTCGGCGACCTGTTCTACGTAGCGCGGATCGCTGATTCGCTAATTGGTACGGATGGATTTTTAAGTTCATTGTTTCTGCCGACAACTCATCGGCCGATTTTTGTCACTTTATTTAACAGGTCGGCGACCTGTTCAACGTGTGGATCGCTGATCCGCGAATTACCCCTGCATTACCTTCTCAATATCTTTGATCTCTTTTGGCACGTCCGTAAGATTTTCGCAGCCGTCTTCGGTGATGATCAGGTTATCCTCAATCCTAATGCCACCGAAATCAAACAGTTTTTCAAGTTTCTCTGCATTTAAGAATTTCGACTTTTCAGGATCTTCCAGTGCCGGTTTTAATAGCGCGGGAATAAAGTAAACCCCCGGCTCAATGGTTATCACCATTCCCGGTTGTAGCTCTCGCCTAACACGCAAGAATTGAATGCCCGGACGCTCTATCCGCTCCACTCCTTTGGGATATCCGCCCACATCATGCGTATCAAGACCTAGAAAGTGACCCAGTCCATGCGGGAAAAAGAGTGCAAATATATCCTTCTCCATCAACTCGTCAATTGATCCTTTTACAAGACCGTGATCTTTCAGTCCGAGTAAAATGATTCGCGCTGCCGCTAAATGCAGATCTTCCATTTTTACGCCCGGCTCTACGGCTTCAATGATTTTATTAAGCGCAGTAAGTACGGTTTGATAAATCGCTGCCTGATCACCCGTAAATTTCCCGTTCGCCGGATAAGTCCGCGATACATCCGAGGCATATCCTTCATATTCGTATCCTGCATCAATCAGGTACAGATCGCCATCTTTAATTTCCTTGCTGTTTTCTGTGTAGTGTAAAATGGCGCTATTTTTTCCCCCGGCGTGAATACCGCTATAGGCATCCTGCAACAATCCATTTTTTTGCTGATGAAAATCGAAAACCGCCTTCATCTCATACTCGTACATTCCCGGTTTCAGCGTTTTCATTGCCGCCAAATGAGCTTCATTGTTCACTTTTGCGGCCACTCGCATTTTATCCAGCTCTTCGTCGGTTTTAATGCAACGACAATAGGTGATGGTATCTGCGAGCGATTCTGTTTCAACATTAAAATTCCGGTTCAAATCTTCCAGAAATTCTGCCTGTTCTTCATTTATACAGTAGATCACAGAAGCATTTAAATCATTCAAAACAGAAAGCAGATCATTATCACGATGGAGTTTATCGGGCTGGTACTCACCCTCAATTTCCCCGTTCGTTTTAACCCGGCCGTGCCAAACGGCATATGCAGCATCACGCGTTGGTGCAAACAAGTGGTAGGTGTTTGATTTCAAATCCATCACCATGTGATAATCAGGCTCGTTTACATCGGTTAGATACCAAAAGTTACTTTCCTGGCGAAATGGCAACTCATAATCCGTTCCGTATCGGTACATGATTTCGCCGCCACGAAGATAAATAACCCCTTCCTGGTCTTCTTCAAACAGTGAAAATAACTTCTCGCGATTTAGTTTAGATGACATAAAGTTGAACCTCGTTAACATTGTTAAAACAAAAATTTCATTACTACAATTTAGCAGAAGCACCCATCAATCAAAAAATTTGATCACCTCATTCTTTAACTTTTTGATGTCTTCTGAATCGACATTTTTAAAATCAACAGAAAGTATTTCACCGGTATTAACTGTCTTTGTTTGATCTTGCTGATACACCACTGCTGAATCATTTTTTCCCGCATGAAACCCGTCCAAATTTACAGAGACTAATCCCCTGTTTTGTCCCGACCGATTTAACATCCCAATCAATCTTGTGGAATTAATTCCATCAAACAGAATAGTAATTGCAAGCTTTTGATGATTATCCATTTCAAAAATTCTGTACCGGTTTTGAATCGGGTAAGAGATCATCGGAGGATTCAGATCAAAATAAGATTGTTTGATACTGTCACCATTTTTCCAAAAAAGTTGCAGAAAGTTAGTTAGTGATTTTTTTAGCTCCTCATCAGATTCCGGGTTTAAGAATCCTCTATTCACCCAATACTCTTCAGAACTGCGAAAATCTTTATTCGGTGCATTTTCAGATAAGGGGGATTCGATCGCCTCCACAGATTTACCTTCAATTGAAAACCAGTAATCTGTGATGCCGTTGGTCAGCATTAGATAAGGTGCGTTGATTGAGCTGTTGTATCTCGCAATTTGCTCAGCTGTGTTAAGATTAAGAGCAACAGATTCCGATTTACACTCGATGATCGTATGCGGATTCATTTTTTGATCGTACAAAACCAAATCGGCCCGTAAAGGATGCTTGGTTTGAGGAAGTCTGATTGGAGCCTCAAAACCGATCCGGTTTTTATTCCACCCCGCTTCGAACAGTAAATAATCAACCATTGCCAGACGTACACGTTCCTCAGGTAGGTTCACAAACTTCTTCTTCAGAATAGAGTTATACAGCTCTTTTTTACCGGAGCTGAAACGTACCTGAGGAAAATGATGACGGGCTTTACTTTTCATAGCCTATAATAAAAAAGGAGACCCACATTGTGAATCTCCTTTTATAAAATTGATTAAGTCGACGGTTACTTCTTCTTTTGTCGGCTTCCTTTTCTTTTCTTCTGGTTACTTGCAGTACCGCCCACTTCAACCTTGGGCTTATTCTCCATCTGTTTGTTAATCAGAACCTGTTGGGCTGCTGAAAGTACGTTATAAACGAGGTAGTACAAACTCAGTCCGGCAGCAAAATTATTGAATACAAACAACAGAATAAACGGAAGGATATATGTGAAAGCCTTCATATTGGGCCCGCCTGCAGATGCTCCGCCACCACCCATTCCACTCATACCGCCGGTTACTTTGGTCTGTATGAACATAGCCGCGGTCATCAGCAGTACAAATCCGGCAATTTGATCACCCAAAAATGGAATGCTAAATGGCAGACTAAGAATGTAATCCGGAGCGGATAAATCGGTCGCCCAGAGGAATGGCTCCTGACGAATCAGCATCGAGTTCTGGAAAAAGAAAAAGAGCGTGATCAAAATTGGGAACTGCAACAACATAGGCAGACATCCACCAATCGGATTTACCTTCGCTTTTTTATAAAGGGCGATTGTCTCCTTCTGCTGTTTTTGGGGATCGTCCTTGTATTTTTCCTTTATCTCCGCCATTTGGGGCTGCAACTCCTTCATTGCGGCCATACTCTTAAAACTTTTCTGTGTAAGCGGGAAAAGCAGCAGTTTTACAATCACTCCAAACAGAATAATTAATACCCCATAGTTTGGAATAAACATACTTCCGAAAGCAAAAAATGGAATGATTAAAAACCGAACCAATGGCTCGGCAAACCACCGGATTAAGGCATACCCAATTTCAACTACATCGTATGCATTATCATCAAATTCTCGCAGATCATAATAGCGAAGTGGGCCTGAGTACAGTTCGTAGGTAAGTACGGGAGAGTTTAAAATATTTGATTGTACCGTTGACTGATAATGATGAATTGTTGTGGGATTATCTATAGAACCAGTAATATCAACCATTATAGTTGCGCCATTTGAGCCAGAGGTAGGCTTTATGTACTGGCCAAAAAATCTGGTGCGCGTGGAAACCCAGTCAATATTTCCTCTCACATTCATCTCTGCGGAGCCTTCTTCGAGCCGCTGTAGTTTTTCCAGCTCACCGCCTGCGAAGATATAGGCAGCCGCATTTGTGGCGTCCTGCTTTTTATCAAGCTCTGTAAGATTCAGCGGAGATCTAAAACCAAAATCAACATTCATGTCGCTGATGTAGCTTTGCATCTCTTCAAACCGGATTTCTAAATCGTATCGGTATTGATCACCATAAAATGTGTACGTGTAAAGCAGACGTGATCCATCTCCAAAATCCAATTGATAGGTTAGCTCCTGGCTTCCGCTTCCATTCACTTCAATCTCTTCTTCATCAAACAGAGGCTCAAAAAGCAGCTGATCGGTTTCGATGTTATAATTCTGAAAGGATAGAAAACCTAATGAATAGGCTGACCGTGTGGTATCCATGATCATCTGAACCGGCTCCTGATCCCATGTATTATGGCCTAGAAGAGTGTATTTAGCAGGCCCTGCCCCGAGATTGGTAAATTCAATTTCGTACAGTGAAGTGCGGACAGTAGTACGAACCGTATCAGAAATACCGGCCTCTTCGAAGACTCCAAGAGCGGGAATACTTCGATCGCGCTCTATCACGCCGGGATCAACGCGTCTTTCTGTTTCCCGTTCTTCTTCAATTATTTGATTTCGCTCCTGAGCTTCAGCTGCGGCAATGCTATCCTGTATAGCTTGATGAGCGCGTTGACGTTCTATTTCTTCTTCACTCGGCATGGTATAAAACGCCCAGGCCATCGTTATCAAAAATATAAGAAGGAGTCCTGTTACCGTATTCTTATCCAAAATCGTGCTCTATTTCTGTTGAGGGGTTGAAGAGGAAGGATTGTCAGCAATCCTAAGGAGCCGGGTTTTTGCTTTTTCAAGCAGGGGGATCATTTCACTTTCTACCATGGAAAAGTTTTTGAGCTTTTTGGTAGCAATAAACACACCATGAAATCCAAAAGTGTGCCGATCAAATAAAGACTGCAAAGAGTGCTGATTTAACCTGTATGCTTCCCGCAACAATCTTTTTGTCCTATTCCTGTCAACAGCCCGTTTAAATTGCCTTTTTGGCGCAATAAACCCGATTAAGCATTGTTCATCGGGATTATCGTAAATTCTATACTTGAACTGAAGAGAAGTGGAATTGAGTGCGGTGGCTTTTTCAAACAACCGCTGGAAGTTGCGTTTTCCCCTCAATATTTTAGAGCGGGGAAGTGAGAAATCAGACTGATTGCTCGTCAATTTACTTTGCTCCGCTGGCAGTATCGCTAACTGTAAGCTTATGCCGGCCTTTTTGTCTACGACGTTTGAGAACATTTTGTCCATTACTGCTCTTCATTCTTTTACGAAATCCGTGCTTGTTTTTTCTCTTACGTTTGCTCGGTTGATATGTACGTTTCATAACCTGAAAATAAAATTCTAAAAATCGTGTTTTTGATAGACCCCAAAAATAAGAAGAAAATTGTTAAATCCGAACGAATAATTCCGCTAAATCATATCTCCGTACAATTAGTACCCAATGATTCTGCCAATTTTACGTTAAAACTCATAGCAACACGCTCAGGCACGGTTATTGACAACAAATTGGTTGCAGGTTCTGTTGAACAGACTGATCTGAAACCGTAACTTATCAGACTTAATCATAAAAATAGGAATATCCCCTTCATGTTAGATCAACTTTCAAGTTTTCTTACAACAATTTTTGGTACCAAGAGCGAAAAAGATCTTAAAAAGATTTGGCCCGTTGTTGAAGAAATCAACAGCTTTGAAGAAAAAATTAAGGCTCTCAGTGATGATGAACTTAAGCAAAAAACGGAATCGTTTAAGCAGTTGATCAAAGATGAAACACATGAGGTTTCGGAGCAGATAAAAGAAATTAAAGAAAAAATGGACTCCAATGATGAGTCTATTGACCTTGATGACCGCCGGGAGTTTTCTGATCGCTTAAAAGAATTGGAGGCCGAGTGGCTCGATATCCTCGAAGATACCCTTGAAGAGATTCTCCCCGAGGCATTCGCCGTGATGAAAGACACCTGTCGCCGGTTTGTGGGTCAAAAATGGAAAGTTGCAGGAAGCGAAATTGAATGGGATATGATTCCTTATGATGTGCAGCTCGTGGGTGCCGTTGCCATGCACAAGAGCGCCATTGCCGAGATGAAAACAGGTGAGGGTAAAACACTTGCTGCCATTATGCCTGCTTATTTAAATGCCCTCGCCGGACGCGGAGTTCACGTTATTACGGTAAACACGTATCTTGCACGAAGGGATGCCGAGTGGAATGAGCCAATTTTTAATTTCCACGGACTCACCGTTGATTGCGTTGATCTTTACGACCCTAACACCGAGCTTCGACGAAAAGCATACCGTGCGGATATCACCTACGGAACGAACAACGAATTCGGATTCGATTATCTGCGCGATAACATGGTGATTGAAAGTGAGCAACTCGTTCAGCGCGACTACCACTACGCTATTATTGATGAGGTTGATTCCATTCTGATTGATGAAGCCCGTACCCCACTCATTATTTCCGGACCTGTTCCGCAAGGAAGTGATTCCCAGCAATACGAGCAGATGCAGCCCAAAGTTGAAAACCTGGTGAATGCTCAGCGAAAACTGGTTTCTCAGCTTGTTAAAGAAGCTGAAGATCATGTCCAAAAGGATGAAATTGATAAAGCCGGACTGGCTCTTTATCGTGCGTCCCGCGGGTATCCTAAAAACTCGAAGTTTAAAAAGCTGATGCAGGATCCAAAAATGCAGAAGCTGGTTCAGAGCACAGAAAGTATCTACCTGGCCGATAACGCCAAAAATCTCCCGTTTGTTGATGAGTACCTCTACTACGCGGTAGATATGAAAATGAAGTCGATCGAAATGACCGACAAAGGGCGGGAATTTCTTGCCGGCGGTGATCAGAAATCAGAGATGTTTGTGATTCCTGATCTTGGGTTGGAAACCTCTGAGTTGGAAGAAGAGATCAAAGACCTGAAAAAAGAGAGGGTTGAAGAAGTACAAGCCAACGATGATTTCAGCGAAGAATACAGAGAGAAAAAAGTTGAAGAGGCAAAACAGGAAGTTCAACAGGAACGAGAAAAACGATTTAATGACCTCCATCGACGTTTTGCTGAACGAAGTGAACGAATTCACACCATCAATCAGCTGCTGAAAGCTTACACTCTTTTCGAGCGTGAGGAAGAGTATATCGTACAGGATGGAAAAGTACAGATTGTAGATGAGCATACCGGACGTGTACTTTCTGGCCGTCGATATTCTGACGGGCTCCATCAAGCCATTGAAGCAAAAGAGAATGTAAAAGTAGAAGCGGCCACTCAAACATACGCCACTATAACGCTGCAGAACTTTTTCAGAATGTATCACAAACTTGCCGGTATGACCGGTACTGCTGCGACGGAAGAGGGCGAATTTAATGAAATTTACAGCCTCGATGTTGTGGTTGTCCCAACAAACAGACCTATTATCCGGGATGATAAAGAAGATTTAATTTTCCGTACCAAGCGTGAAAAGTACAATGCATCGATCGATAAAATTCGCGGGTATCACGAAAGTGGTCAGCCGGTACTTGTGGGTACAACGTCTGTTGATGTATCCGAAACAATCAGTAGAATGCTCAAACGGGCAAATATTCCCCATAATGTATTGAACGCAAAACAGCACGCCAGTGAAAGTGAAATTGTGGCGCAAGCCGGTAGGCCCGGAGCGGTTACTGTTGCTACCAACATGGCCGGTCGTGGTACCGATATCAAGCTGACTCCCGAAGTAAAAGAAGCAGGTGGATTGGCCATTTTGGGTACTGAACGGCATGAATCTCGCCGAATTGACCTCCAGCTGCGTGGTCGTGCAGGTCGTCAGGGAGATCCCGGTGAAACACAATTTTTTGTATCGCTCGAAGATGAGCTGATGGCTCTTTTTGGCGGGTCAGATCGAATTGCCAATATTATGGATCGCCTCAATTTTGATGAAGGAGAAGTGATTCAGCATCCGTGGGTGACCAAATCACTCGAACGGGCGCAGAAAAAGGTAGAGCAGAATAACTTTAGCATACGTAAGCGTCAGCTGGAGTTTGATGATGTACTGAACAATCAGCGTAACGTTGTTTACTCCCGCAGAAAGCACGCTTTGTTAGGCGACCAGCTGCAGAGTGATATTTTCGATATGATTGAAGATCTCATCGTGGATATCGTAAATGAGCATTATTTCCAGGGCCATTACGAACAGATTCACGAAGATGTACTTCGTCTGCTTGCTGTTGATGTTGAGCTTGATAGAGAACAATGGGGTATACTTGGCGACGACGGATTGATTGATCACATTCTTAAACGTGCGTATGAAGCATACCGCAAAAAGGAAAATTTGATTGCCGCTCCGCTGCACAACATCATAAAACAAATTGAGAGCTCCGATTCCGAGAAAAAACCGACCAAAATTCAGGTCATCTTTTCGGATGGAATCCGTCGAATGCGAATTGTTGTCGATGTAGAGAAAGCAGCGAAAAATGAAGGGCATGAAGTTGCAAGATCCCTTGAGCGAACGGCAATCCTCTCCACCATCGATAATAAATGGATGGAACACCTTCGCGAACTGGATACGGTAAAAGAAGGGATTGGACTTCGATCATTCGGACAGAAAGATCCGTTGATGGAGTACAAAAGAGAAGCGTTTGAGATGTTTAAAACGTTGATTACAGAAATTAACCGCGAAGCAGTATCTCTTATCTGGAAAGCTATTCCGGAAATGCAGAGAGATCCGAATAAATTGGAGCAAGCTCAAAAAACAAAAGGGAAGTTTGATCTCGAAAAAGCCAGCGCCCAGCAAAGTGATGCCACCAACATGGGCTTCCGCGGCGTGGGTGGAGAGCAAGGAAACGGCAGTCAACAAGCCAAAGCTCCCGGCCAAAAACGTCAGCCTGTAACAGTAGAAGACGAACCCGGACGTAACGACTACGTGAAACTCCAAAACATGGGCAGTGGCGAAACCAAAGAAGTGAAGTGGAAATACGCCAAGAAAATGGTAGACGAAGACGGCTGGGTACTTATAGAGAAATAGTGGCCTTGAAATACCATCAGACGGTTGGTTTTACCGTCAGATGGATTCCTTAATTCGTGACACAATCCTCGTGAACCTTAGTGCCATCGTGTCCTCGTGGCAAATCCCTGGCATCAAACTCGTCTCATGAATACCTTTCATAACCCGTCTGACCGCAACAGCAGCGTTCTGACGGGTCCATACTCTTCCATTTCAATCAGATCTAATCGACAGCCCCAAAAGAAACTTCCAAACCGTTAAAGCCGCTAACTTTACGGTTTGATCATCACGATCGAATGCGGGATTAACCTCGCACAGGTCGAAAGAAGTTACCTTGGAGTTTTTCCCGAATTCAAAGGCCAAATCAAGCCAGAGAGATGATGAAATCCCTGAACTGTTTGGTGCGCTGACTCCCGGGGCTTGTCCCTGATTTACAGCGTCCATATCCATCGTAATCATCAGATTCTCCTGATCGAAACCCTGCATGATTTTCTTCACAGCAGGAAGAGTGGTTTCGTATTCCATCAAACATACCCCCTGACTTTTTGCAAACTGAAAATGCTCTTCTGAAATAGATGCCGGATTAATTCCTGCCACATTGTAGGATTGACAAGCCTTTGAGGAATGATTTATGGCTTGATAAAACGGTGAGCCTGAATGAGATTGACCGTTTTTAAGAGGACGAACATCGGAATGGGCATCAATATTTAAAATGTTTACCGACTTTTTCTCTTCTGTATATCCTAAAAAATGACCGAAAGATGTTTCGTGTCCGCCGCCTAAAATAACTGGAACAGCTCTTTTCCGGAATGATTCAGCTACAGTTTTTCCCAACAACTCCTGGTCTTTTTCCACATTTCCGCTGCAAATTAAATTATCCCGAACCTGAACATTTCTTAAAAAAGCTGAATGTTCCTCTGCATTATGAGGATGTGGCGTAAGCTTTAACAATTGTTCCAAAATTAGAGAAGAAGCCTTTGCAGCCCCGGTTCGTCCGCCATTAATTCTTACGCCTTCATCAGATGGAAACAGAATGATTTCTGCTGAAGGTTTTTCAGATCTATTGCTGCCTATTATATCTCTTAATCGAGGGTCACTCATCAGGATTTCTGTCTTTAAACATTCCTCTAAATCGCCATCTCTTCTTAAACTCACGAATGGCAATCATTAAAATTGTCAGCCCGGTAATGGGCAATACAAACATCATCGCCTGACTAAACGTATCAATAAATTCGTGATCTGTGGAGTGTAAAAACAGATAAAAGATATACGCTCCGTAAAAGAATAAAAACATACCGCCTTCCCAGCGGTTAATCATGTGTCCGGTAAAAAAGATGGGAATACAGGCAACGGATACCGCAAGGAGGATTACCAAATCAAATTCAAGAACCACACTTTTTACCAAAATTCCATCTTGGGCAAACAGTCCGGTTATACCTAATACAGCCAGAATATTTAAAATACAGCTGCCAATTACGCTGCCAACCGCTATATCCCGTTCACCTTTCAACGCCGCCACAACAGAAGTTACCACCTCCGGCAATGACGTCCCAATTGCGACAACCGTTAATCCCACAACCAGCTCGCTCACTCCAAAAATCATTGCAAGTTCAACTGAGCTGCTGACCAGCCAGCGGGCTCCGATTATCAGTCCCGCTAAACCTGCTATTCCCAAAAATATATTCCATGGCAGTGTACCCTCTTCCTCTTCTGCTTCCAATGGGATTAATTCTGATTTACTACTCTCTCTGGCTAAGTACAACAAGTAGATAATAAGTAAAATTACAAGGCTTAATGACTCCCATACGGAGATCACGCCATTGTATGAAAATCCAATTAGCAACAATGTGATGGCAATCATTACCGGTACATCCTTCCTGATCAGTTTCGAATTTACTTTTAAAGGAATGATGATGGCTGAAATACCTAATATCAGCAGAATATTAGCGATATTACTCCCCACAATATTTCCCAGCATTAAATCGGCCTGATCTTTTAAAACCGCCTCAACTCCAACGGCCAATTCCGGTGCGCTTGTTCCAAATGCCACAATAGTGAGCCCAACAATAAGCTTTGGGATTCCAAAATGAAGTGCGAGTCTCGAAGCCGAACGCACCAATAGTTCAGCACCGCCTACAAGTGCGATCAGACCAACTACAAAGAAAAAGATTAATTCCAGCAAACTATGCGATTAGGTTTAATAATTCTGCGCACTAATTTACGCAAGGGCTTTCCCCTTCAAAAACATCATCTCCGGTTTTTTTGTTTGATGATGATAAAGCCAAAAATTAATGGACGGAGCATCCAATACAAGAAAATCAGCAATTTTTCCCGGTTTGATGGATCCGGCTCTCTCCTCGATTCCCATTGCACGGGCAGCATAAATAGTGGCTCCTTTTAACGTTTCGGCGGGAGTGAGCCGGCCATGATTGCAAGTCAGCATCATGGCTAATCGAAGATCATAACTTGGCGCAGAACCCGGGTTATAATCTGTGGCAACCGCAACCTTTACTCCACCTTCAACCAGCTTTCGGCAATTCAAATAAGGTTGTTGAGTATAAAGAGATGCAATCGGAAGGGTAACACCAATCACACCCGACTCAGACATTCGTTGAATTCCCTCTTCCGAAATTTGCTCCAGGTGATCCGCACTTACCGCACCCACTTCGGCAGCCAATTCTGCTCCTCCACCCGAAGAGAGCTGATCTGCATGGAGTTTTGGGGTCAGGCCGTGCTTTTTCCCCGCTTCAAAAATGCGCCGGGCTTCTTCAATCGAAAAAGCTGATTCCTCCACAAAAATATCACAAAATTGAGCAAGGTTTTCTTCGGCAACATCAGGAATCATTTGCTTTATGATTAACTCAATGTAAGCCTCACGTTCATCCTTAAACTCGGGGGGAATAGTATGCGCTCCCAAAAATGTAGACACCAAATGAACCGGATACTTATCTTTCAGGCGTTTATACACCCGCAGCTGTTTGAGTTCATCCTCCGGCGACAAACCATACCCGCTTTTGCACTCTATAGACGTTACGCCCGTCAGCATAATTTCTTCCAGTAATCCCGCTGCTTTTTCATACAACTCCTGCTCAGAAGCAGCTCTTGTCGCTTTTACCGTTGATAAAATTCCGCCGCCGGCTTTAGCAATATCCAAATAGCTTTTCCCCTGAATCCGCAGCTCAAACTCATCCTCGCGCCACCCGCCAAAACAGAGGTGTGTGTGGCAATCCACCAACCCGGGAATGACAATTTTATTACCGGCATCCACCACTTCCTTGGCTTTGAATTTCGCCGGTAACTTAGCTTCTTCCCCCACCCATAAAATAGTCTCGCCTTCCCACACAATGGCAGCTTTATCGATAGGATGTACATCAGTCTGACCGCCTTCATCCGAACAGGTGTAAAGAGTTGATATGTTTTTCAGTGTTGGCATGGGTTAGTAAAACAGGTCGCTGACCTGTTTAATTTAGGGTTAGGAGTGTGAAAAATAATTAGCAAATAAATCGCCGTTTAAAACTTTACTCAACAAATTATGATTTCTAAATAAACTTGCTTCATCTGCAGATCAGCGATCTGCGTAAAACAGGTCGCTGACCTGTTTAGACAGAACTATATTCTTAATTTAGTAATTCTCTGCAGATCAGCGATCTGCACTACGTAGTCGCTGACTTGTTTAAAATCACTAAAAAGTTTCCTTAAACTCATCTTTACAGTAGGTGTAAGGCCAATCTTCCCAATCAGATACCAATCCGGCTTTCACAGGATTATGAAGAACATAAGCTATTTGATTCTCCAATTCATCATCACCTCTAATCACATGATCGTAACTTTCAATATGCCAAAATTTTCCCGAACGGTTTAGAGTAATATTACTTTTACGGGCAGTATATTTCTTTAAATCCCTTAAAATATCAGAGATTGGGTGGTTTGATGGTTTCTTATTTGAGTCTACAATATGTTCAAAAACCAAATGTACGTGATTACTCATAATACAATACGCGTTCAAATCATATAAATCACCATCTCTGTGATGAATAGATTCCATCACAATTTCTGCAATTTTACGCTCCTTTAACGAAACAGGACCGGATTGCGGATTATCCAGTATTGAATCATACTTGGTGAATATTTTCTTGTGAATTTGGTATTTGTCTTTCCTTGATATGCCATTGCCATCAGACTCCGCAGACTTCATCAAGCTTCTCCTAAGTTCTTTTAAAGATTCAATCTTATGGCGAGGGAGAGCTCCTTCCAATAAAAAAGTTATAGAATAAGTGCCACCATCAGGCTGAATATGAGGTAACTTTCTTCTGTGATAATTCATCCTAAATAGAATTTTTAATTCTGCAGATCGGCGATCTGCACTACGTAGAACAAGTCGCTGACTTGTTTAAAAACTAATTTAGAACATGATATTTCCAAGTAAATTGTCATTTTCAGTTTAAACCAGTATTCAAAATTGCAAGTAATCTTCTGACCTGCAGATCAGCGATCTGCACTACGTAGAACAGGTCGCCGACTTGTTAAATTTAGGGTCAAGAGTGTGAAAAATATGTAGTGAATTAATCGCTGTTTATAATTGCTCAATTTTAAAAATAATAGGTGAATTTTCACTTCATCCGCAGATCAGCGATCTGCGTAAAACAGGTCGCTGACCTGTTTAGACAAAACTATATTCTTAATTTAGTAATTCTCTGCAGATCAGCGATCCGTATTACATCATCGGCAAATCCACTCCTCGATCCCGGGCAATTTGCTCCGCCAGTTCGTAACCGGCATCAGCGTGACGCATAACACCACTGCCGGGATCGTTGGTGAGAACCCGTTTGAGTCTTCGATCAGCCATTTCGGTTCCGTCGGCTACGCATACCATACCGGAGTGAATGGAATACCCAATTCCAACTCCGCCCCCATGATGCAAACTCACCCAGCTTGCGCCACTTGCTGTATTCAGCATCGCATTTAGCAGCGGCCAGTCGGCAATGGCATCAGAGCCATCTTTCATCGCTTCCGTTTCGCGGTTGGGTGATGCCACCGATCCTGTATCCAAATGATCGCGGCCGATGACAATGGGCGCCTTTACTTTCCCATTCTTTACCAGCCAGTTGAATTTTAGTCCCATTTCGGCGCGTTCGCCATACTCCAGCCAGCATATTCGCGCCGGCAGACCCTGAAACTGGATTTTATCCTGCGCGTGATGAATCCAACGATGAAGTGCCTCTTTTTCGGGAAAGGTTTCGAGCAGGGCATTATCGGTAACCGCAATATCTTCAGGATCGCCCGAAAGTGCAGCCCAGCGAAAGGGTCCCGAGCCTTTGCAAAACAGCGGACGAATATATGCCGGTACAAATCCCGGGAAATCGAAAGCTTCTTTCATCCCGCGGTGGTCGGCAACCTGACCCCGAATGTTATTACCATAATCAAATGTAACGGCTCCGCGCTTCTGCATTTCCAGCATGGTTTCCACGTGAGTTACCATCGAATCCAGTACATCCAACTGATATCCATCCGGATCACTTTCCCTTTTTTGAGCTGCCTGTTCCAATGAATATCCGACCGGAATATATCCAACATGTAAATCGTGGGCGGAGGTTTGATCAGTGAGTACATCAGGAATCACATCTCGCTCAAGAAGCTGTGGCAAGACTTCCGCTACGTTACCGAGCAGTCCTACGGACAATGCTTCTCCATTCTTTTTGGCTGTCAGTACTTTTTCGAGGGCATCATCCAGATCAGTGCATTTCACATCACAATAACCGGTTTTGATTCTCATATCAATTCGGCTTTCGTCCACTTCAATTCCCAAAAATGCAGCTCCATTCATTGTTGCGGCCAACGGCTGAGCACCACCCATTCCACCGAGACCGGCCGTAATAACCAGCTTTCCTTTTAAAGAACCATCGAAATGCTGGCGGGCACATTCCGCAAAGGTTTCGTATGTACCCTGAACAATTCCCTGCGAGCCAATGTAAATCCATGACCCGGCAGTCATCTGCCCGTACATGGTCAGGCCCATTTTGTCGAGTTTTCGGAATTCGTCCCAGTTTGCCCAACGTGGCACAAGATGTGAATTTGCTAAAAGTACCCGCGGCGCTTCCTCATGAGTTTGAAATACGCCAACCGGTTTCCCGCTTTGAATCAGCAGCGTTTCATTATTTTCGAGCCGCTTCAGGGTTTCGATAATTTTGTGATAGCTCTCCCAGTTTCGCGCCGCTTTTCCGCCGCCGCCATACACAATCAGATCTTCGGGACGCTCGGCCACATCCGGATCAAGATTATTCATCAACATTCTCATGGCCGCTTCCTGATGCCAGCCTTTACATTGTAATTTTATTCCATGTGGCGCACGTATACTTCGCTGTTGAGTTCCCATTACTCCCATTCTTTGACTGTGATTTAATCATATAAATCTCATCAACTCAAAAGAATCATGTAACAAACTGTACACATTGAAGTTGTGAAGATTCATTATGGGAATGTACAGAAGGTAAACTCTCTTAAAAAATATTCTTCTTTATAACCTCCAAAAAATTACTCTCTGGCATCGTGCTGTTTCCAAAGCACAATATTCATAGCCTCATAATAAACTTCCCCCATTACTTCATAGCCATCTTTATTTAAATGAACCCCGTCGCTCGCCACATGATCTTCAAGGTTCAACTCTTTTTCCACATCAGCAAGAATGATGTTGTCACCATTTTCTTCCCGTTCCGAGATATAATCTCGCAATTCAGAATTGAACATTTTAGTCACTTCAGCACGATCTATTTCTTCCAGTTCTTCCCGCCCGGATTCTCTTGACGTTACCGGTGGTATTGTTGCTGCGATGATATATGTGCCGGGTTCCGAGCTGTCAAATAGTAACTGAACCAGATCGTCCCACCGTTTTGCTATCTCTTCTGCTGTTTCATTAACATACCATGCTATATTGTTTGTACCGATCATCAACAAAATATACTCAGGCTTATGTGTTTTCATCAGCCGTTCCGCTTTCTCTGCAACTTCCTGAATGATAACTCCACCAACCCCTTCGTGATAAGGATCCGGAATCGTACCTTGTTGTTTTTGATCACCCACATAATTCAGTTCGTGCCCGTCGTCTCTTAGTAGGTGCCAAAGTCTTGCACGAGAACGCCCATCATTGGTCAAACTGTCGCCCAGTGGCATAATTACCAACACTCCTTCCGACGGAGGAGTCCCGGGCTCAATTATATATGTTAGCTCTGCATTTAGTTGCTGATTGTCTTCATTCTGCAACTGTCCTTCAATAACAAATTCTCCCGTTAACAGGCTGGATTGGCTAACCCTGAATGAATCTCCGTCTATGGGTTCTATAGATACGCTATCCGAATCAAACTCTACGGAACTAATGGGTGATTCACTTGTAAAGTAGTCCCCTAAATAAAAGGTTGCGCTAGCCCCCTGTTCCCCCTCGATAACTTCTGCGATTTGGTCTATAACTTGGGGTTCAGGATCTTGTTCAATTGCACTTGAACCCGGAGTTTCCTGACAGGCAACGACTATGATCGCTATAAAACAAAATGAAAAGATTTGTGATAATATAGTGGATGAATTCATTGGTATTCCTCTCTGACTTATTTAATTAGAACTCAAATAAAGCATTATCGCTATAGTTCTCTCTTTATTTTACTCTAATAACTAACCCATTTTATTTTTGTTCCACCCCCACCGGTCTTCACTATACTTTTTGTCAAATACGCCTCAAATCGTTTAATTATTTCTACAGTCTTCCTGTTGTCGGCCTGTACATTGTAGTTTGATTCCGTGGAGCGCACGTATATTTTGAAAGCTGTACATATTGGAGTTGAAGAGATATTACAGTGGATGTACAGAAGGAAAGCTCTTAAAAAATATCTTCGGCTAATTTTTTAAACAAACACCATTTATCGATTCTCATGCTGCTCCCAAAGTGCAGAATTCATCGACTCGTAGTAAACGGTGCCCATTCGAATGTAACCTTCTTCGTTAAGATGTACTCCATCGTTCGCAAAATGTTGAGAAAGGTCTAATGCGTCTTCCACATCAGCAAGGATGATGTTATCCCCATTTTGTTTTCGGTTAGAAATGATTTTTCGAAGCTCTGAGTTAAATTGTTTTACTACAGTCGCCCGATCTCTCTCTTCCATATTAGAATTCCCAACGATGCCGGAAGTCACAGGTGGAATGGTGGCCGCGATAATATATGTACCGGGTGCAGAGCTATCATAAATAATCTGAAGCAAGTTATTCCACCGCCCGGCAATCTCTTCCGGGGTTTCATCGAAATACCATACAATATCATTGGTCCCAACCATCAAAAAAATATATTCAGGCTGATGAGTATTCATCAAACGCTCTGTTTTTTCTGCAATCCCCTGGATTTTTATACCGCCTACACCTTCATGTTGATCATCAGGAATACTGCTTGATTGTCTTTGATCTCCTACGTAATTCAGTTCATGCCCGTCATCTGAAAGCAGGTTCCAAAGTGTTACACGAGGGCGAGAATCATTAGTCAAGCTGTCGCCCAACGGCATTATTACCAACACTCCCTCCGAAGGAGGAGTACCGGGTTCAGATTTGGGCTCAATCCTATAGGTTAATTCCGAATTTAATTGCTGATTATCTTCATTCCTCAATACTCCTTCAATTATAAATTCACCGGATAAAGAGTCAGGTTGACTAATACGAAATGAATCAGCGTCTAAAGGGTCGATATACATATTACCAGAAGTAAATTTAACGGAGGTGATGGGTGATTCACTTTTATAATAATCCCTTAAATGAAATGTAACGGTGTTACCCTGCTCTCCTTCAATTACTTCTGCTATTTGTTCGATAACATGAGGTTCCGGTTCGACGATAGTTGATCCCGGGGTATGTTGACAGGCCACGGCCATGAATGTAAAAAACCAACATAATAAAATGGTATGTAGCATAGATGCTGAAATAATTGATGTCTCTTTTAATGATTTAAATAACTGTTTAGAAATGTCTTACCGCTCTTCTTTCTCTCTCGTTACCCGATGTTTATTTAATAACTAACAAAATCAATTTTTGTTCCGCATCCTTTACATTTATCTGCAAAAAGTTTACATAATTATTGTCAAGTGCTTCTCTACTTTCCCAACCAATGATCTATTATTAATTAATTCGACAGATTTGCTAATGTCATCTTTAAAATAGTGGTCTTCGGTTGCGTGGGGAATAATTGATCGAATATATTCATGAGCAATTTCCACGCCTTTACCGGGCTTAAGGGGTTTTCTAAAATCGAGCGCCTGGGCGGCAGTAAACAGTTCTATTCCTAAAACGGTCTCCACATTTTCATAAATCTTGAGCAGATGCAATGCGCTGATGCTCCCCATGCTCACATGATCCTCCTGCCCCATACTGGTTGGAATAGAATCTACAGACGACGGGTGAGACAGTACCTTATTTTCAGAAACCAGCGCAGCCGACGTATACTGCGGAATCATAAACCCGGAATTGATTCCCGTTTCCTCCATCAAAAGTTTAGGCAATTCATCGTGTCCGCCCAAGAGCAGATAGGTTCTGCGTTCGGAAATACTGGCTATTTCTGACAGGGCGATTTTTGCGAAATCCAGCACCAATGCCAAAGGCTGGCCATGAAAATTTCCGCCACTTAGGATATCCCCATCCGGAAATACCAGCGGGTTATCCGTTACCGAATTGATTTCTGTTTCCACCACAGATATGGCGTGCTGAATGGCATCGCGGCTGGCGCCATGGACCTGGGGCACACAGCGCAAACAATACGGATCCTGAACTTTACCGCAGTGCCGGTGTGACTCCAAAATCTCGCTTTCAACCAGTAGATTCCTGATATTCTTCGCCACAGTTTTCTGCCCTTGGTGCGGACGAATATCATGAATGCGTTGATCAAATGGGGTTAAGCTTCCCTGAAGGGCTTCAAGACTCATCGCAGAAATGAGGTCGGCAACTTTTAGCAGATGAAGAGATTTTTCTAAAATAAAGGCTCCGTAAGCACTCATTAATTGAGTACCGTTGATAAGTGAAAGCCCGTCTTTTGGCTGAAGATCAATCGGCTCAATACCATTCTTCTTTAGAATTTCATCAGCGGGAATCGTGTCCGTTCCTTCATCATTCCAAAAAACCCCCATTCCTAAAAGAGGTAAAGACATGTGTGCCAAAGGTGCCAAATCTCCCGAAGCGCCAACGCTGCCTTTTTCAGGGATGGCGGGAATCCAGTCGTTTTCAAGAAACAGAAGCAGCCGATCAAATGTCTTTTCTGAAATACCGGAATATCCGATTGCAAGTGCATGCACCTTTAGCTGAAGCATCAACCGGCAAATCTCTTTGGGAATCAAATCACCCATTCCCACCGAATGCGACAGAATCAGATTTCTTTGAAGGCGAGCCAGATCTTCACTGTTTACCCGTTTTCCGGCAAGAGCGCCAAATCCGGTATTGATGCCATAATATGCTTTTCCATCTTGCAGAGCCTGATCCACGATCATTCGGGATGCAGATCGAGCGCTGTCATCCTTCCGAATAGATTGAATACTTTTTAAAAGATCATCATACAGGTGTTGAATTTGAATGGTTTTCATCAGATAAGATCACATAAATTTGTTTCAAAATCTCCAATCTCTGTAAATATAAGAGTGGCTTGGAATTAAATATTCACTATAAAATAGTAAGCGATGGTGAGGGAAACTATCAATTTTATAAATGTACTGATAAAGAAACCGAGCACGGCTTCCATTGCCGCTTTCATTGCGTGATCTTGATTCTTTCCGCCTATTAATTCACCAATAAATGCGCCGGCAATAGGACCTAAAATTAACCCAAATGGTGGAAAGACAAATAGTCCAAAAACTCCGCCAATCAGACATCCCGCAATTCCGTACCGGGTGCCGCCCATTCGCTGCGTTCCAATGATGGTAGCAAGATAATCCAAACCGGAAACAAGAATTACAATCAACGCCCAAACCAACATAAATGAGAGATCAAATGGGGGTTTTTCGGTGAGCTGAAGAAAAATCAGTCCTACATAACTGAGGGGTGTACCGGGCATGACGGGCACTACTGTCCCCACAATCCCGGCGATAATAAATGCCGCACCAATGATTATCCAAACAATGTCCATAATTGTGTTAGCTAATATTATTTTTTTCGTCATGCCGGACCCCGATCCGGCATCTCCTACCCCTATCAACTTCAGAGATTATATCAAATCGAACTCAAGTTTTCTACGGCTGTGGAATTCAGAAGATTCAGGACGCTATTATTTCTCTTCCTTAAAATAGAACAACTAATAAAACTACGACACGTTACATTTTTGAAACGACATTTCGAAAATGCTATTTATAATACGTATTATTTGAAGCGAAATGTTTTTCAAGCTTTTTTATAAAACCTATAAAAAGATGTTCATATCAACCTTAACTCAATTATGACAGGTTCTTTCCGGAAAATAGGATCTTTCCTAATGCCTATTTGGAGATTTGTAAGGGTTGATAAAACTTGCCTAAATTCCATTCAATTTCTACAAAAATTGATGATGATTCTCCTAGTAGCAGGATTTCTTTCGCTAGGAATAATCTCCGCAGCCATTGCTCAAACCGAAGATACAACACGTGTGGATCGTCAGGTTCCGGAAAGAATAGATCAAAAGGCCCCAAACGTTCGTACTCCAATCAACATAGATATTCCCGAATCTGCTATTAATCGATATCGTGTACATGACCCGGATGGAAACTATACTTTCCACCTGCGTTTGCGTAGTGAAAGTGTAGAGGATTTTCTATTTAAAGAGGGATCGTACAGCCGGTACGGACCTGAATGGGAACGGCAGATCAATGAGGATCTAATGAGAATTGTGGATGAAATATTTGAGGAAACTCACCCCCTGCTCGGAATTGTAAATCGCATTGCCCCATTTTTAGGGATCGGATTTTTTACCCAACAGCCGGGATTTCGTCCTCCACCCAGAATTGAACATGACAATAAGGTGGATATCAATTAGTTCACGATAACGAGGTTGTCCAAAAAGGGTATGCTAGTAGGATATTCAACATCAATTGCGTCATGCCGGACCCCGATTTGGCATCTCATGCCTGTTTAAAGATATGAGATTTCGCCCCGAAAAAATCGGGACTGGGAAAACACCAGCTTCGCGTTCAAAAGATGAGCGCATCAAGTACGGGATGACACCCTTTTTGGACAGCCTCTGAAAAGCCGAATGTTCTCGGCTTTCTGAGGGGTGTTCGGCAAGGGAAAGGTTTAGGGAAATTTGTTCTAATTTTTGTGAACAACAAGTACATTGAATCACAATTGGTAAAATGTGTCTCTGGTTTTTTTACATATTGTTTTTCAGTAGTGTCCGGTAAAAGATAAAAAATGAAGAGGGAAACTCTTTCGAGTTCCCCTCTTTTGGTTATGTTGTGTTTTCCTACAAACTCAACTAACCAATATGAACAAAAGTACACATTTCAGCGGACAACCTATCATTA
>JBGTFX010000503.1:0-7116 GCA_041747055.1 Balneolaceae bacterium | reverse complement strand
GCATATATCTATCTGAATACAGGTAATTACGATCAGGCTATTGAAGAATTTCGAACCGTTATTGATCGATTCCCGGGTACAGAATGGGCTGCCCGGTCGCAATACAATGTTGGAGATGCATACTATAACTCTGGCGATTATGAGCTGGCCATTGAGGCATATGCGTTTGTACTTGAACGATATCCGAGAAGCAGCTATATCATTGAGGCTATCAATGGGATTCAATTTGCACAGCTTTCGGCCGGACAAGAAGATGAAAGCACAGACGTTCTCGAAAGCTTTTTGAATGAAAATCCTACTTCTACCACTGCCGATCGGCTCCGTTTTCGTCAGGCTGAAAATACGCTCCAAAGTGGCGATTACGAAGGTGCCGTAGCTGAATTCCGGCAGTACTTGCGCATCACTAACAATGAGTCGCAAATGCCGGATGCCTATTTTAATATGGCGGATGCTTATTTGAGACTTAACGATAAACAGGGCGCGGCTGAAGCATATAGGACCATTATAGAAGATTTTCCAAATTCGGAACGAGCAGCCGCGTCTATGGCGGAACTGGGTCAGATTAAAATTGACCAAAGTGAATACCGTGAAGCGATAGAGATTTTTGATGCACTTTCCGAAAAAGATTCCAGATATATACAAGAGGCATTTCTTGGAAAGGGAACCGCAAATTTACAGTTAGACAGGATGTCTGAAGCCCGCCAAAATTTTGAGCGAGTTTTATCAGTTAATGAAAATAGTGACCCTGCCCGGGTTGGACTTGGAAAAGTTCTGCTTCGTGATGACCGGGTTGAAGAAGCACGCAGATTTTTCAAAATGGTGGCTGATAATAACACAACCGCAATTGGAGCCGAAGCGCAATTTTTGCTCGGTGAATCTTTTTCTCAGGCCGGAGACCGGGAAAAGGCAAAAGAGGAGTATGGTAAAGTCCGCGTTCTCTTTGGGGCTTATGATGAATGGGTTGCGGAAGCACAATACAAAACGGCTGAAATATATATTCGCGAAGGCCGGCGGGGTGATGCACTCTCTCTTCTAAACTCCATTGTAGACTCATACCCCAATACTCCAGGCGCTACAAAAGCTCAACGATTATTAGATAGAAATTAAATTAGTTATTTTTGTGCCAATCTAAACCTGACAGGTTTTAATCGATATTTAATACTTTCTTAACAGCATGAATCAAACCGTAAAACCGGTTAATACGTTAAAAGGCACGCTTCAATTACCCTCCGATAAATCCATTTCTCATCGATCTGCTCTGTTTGCTGCGATTTCATCCGGCAGAAGCACGATTGAAAATTATTCTTCGGCGGCAGATCCACAAAGTACACTTGCGTGCCTGGAGCAGCTTGGGGTAAAGATCAAAAAAGATAATACCACGGTTCAAATTCAGGGAGCAGGTCGTACCGGATTTAAAAAACCTGAGTCACCCTTAGACTGTGGAAACTCGGGAACCACCATGCGTCTGCTAAGCGGCATTGTAGCCGGTGCGGGAGTAGAGTGCGAGCTGATAGGTGATGAATCCCTATCCGCAAGGACGATGACCCGAATTCTTGATCCACTGAGAATGATGGGCTGTACCATTGATGCCCGCGATGGGAAATTTGCCCCCATAAAAGTTGGAAAGCATCAGGGAGTAAAAGCCATTCGGTTTCCATTACCTATCGCCAGTGCACAGTTGAAATCATCCGTACTTCTGGCGGGATTGTTTGGCGAAAAGCCAACCGAAGTGATTGAAGATACGCTCAGCAGAGATCATACCGAACGATTGCTGGATTTGAAGAGCGAACCATATGGAGAAGGGAAAATTATTCGAAGCAGCAGACATGACGAAATTCCGGAGCAGAATTACCGAGTTCCGGGAGATTTTTCAGCTGCTGCATTCTGGATGGTAGGTGCTGCCATTCATCAGGATGCGGAAATTGTACTGAAGGGCGTAGGGATGAACCCGAGCCGAACGGCAGCATTGGTCATCCTGAAAGAGATGGGCGCAAACATTGAGACATCAAACGAGAAAATGGAGGGAAAGGAGCCCGTTGCCGACCTAAAAATTTCTTCTTCCGAATTATCATCCATTGCTTTAGATCCAAAATTGATTCCCAACTGTATTGACGAGCTGCCGATTTTGATGGTGGCAATGAGTTTCGCAAAGGGAACATCAACCATAACCGGAGCCGAAGAGTTACGCCATAAGGAAACCGACCGGCTCTCGGCGATGAATGATATTCTAACTTCCGCAGGAGTGAACGTGGAGCTGAACCCTGACGGGATGATTATTCACGGCGATCCCGATTTTATTCCAAAAGGAGCCGAATTTACTACCTATCACGATCATCGAATGGCAATGGCATCCGCAATTCTGGCAACGGTCTCCCGGGAAAGCTCTACCGTTAAGGACGCCGAATGCACCGCAATTTCCTATCCCGAATTCTGGACAGATTTAGCAGAGCTGTCTGTATAGATTCCGTCAATCTGACAACGCACTTCTTTCAGTAATTGAACTATGTCAATACGTCAGTGGAATGGTTAATTCATTCAACTTGGCATTGTGGTTGCTCATTGTATAATAAAACAATGAAACCATGAGCAATTTTACAGTAGACATAGAAAAACAGCTTACATCTCTGGGTAAAGAGATTCAGCAATTTGTTGAGAAACTGGTTCCGGTTGAACAAGCCGAACGGGATTTCACTCCGGCCTGCGATGTTGTAGAAGGAGATAAATTGTTTAAGATTCTGATGGATTTGCCCGGCATGCAGAAAAAGAACTTAAATATTTCTCTGAAAGACCGCGTGCTCACTATTGAAGGTGAACGCGAACTCTTTCTTGAAGATGACGAGCGTTTAAAACGAGGAGAGCGAAAGCAGGGCGCTTTTATACGCTCATTTGCGATCCCGGAATTTGCCGATGTAAATACCATTGACGCATCCTTTAAAAACGGAGTGCTGAAAATTGAGATTGCGAAGATAGTTGATGGCGATGATGACTCAAGCAGCATCCCCATTAAATAGACAAGAACATTTAATAATAAATAAGATACAGATAACATTATGGGTAAGATTATAGGAATTGATTTAGGAACAACGAACTCTTGCGTTGCCGTTATGGAAGGTAATGAGCCGGTTGTAATTCAAAATGCCGAAGGTGGACGAACAACTCCATCTGTTGTTGCATTTTCGAAAGATGGTGAGCGTCTTGTAGGTGCTCCGGCCAAGCGTCAGGCTATTACAAATCCGGAAAAAACCGTTTCATCTATCAAGAGATTTATGGGACGTATGCACGGAGAGATCGCCGAAGAGAGCAGTCAGGCCTCCTACAAAGTAGTGAAAGGCGATGATGGTACTGCCCGTGTACAAATCGACGACCGCAAGTATGCTCCTCAGGAAATTTCTGCAATGATTCTGCAAAAAATGAAGCAGACGGCAGAAGAGTATTTAGGAGAAAAAGTAACCGAAGCCGTGGTTACGGTTCCTGCTTATTTTAATGATGCTCAGCGTAAAGCAACACAGGAAGCCGGTAAAATTGCCGGACTCGATATTAAGCGAATTATTAACGAGCCAACCGCCGCTTCTTTGGCTTACGGATTGGATAAAAAAGATACCGATCAAACCATCGTAGTGTATGACTTGGGTGGTGGTACATTTGATGTATCCATCCTTGAGCTGGGTGACGGTGTATTTGAAGTGAAATCTACCAGTGGTGATACACACCTTGGTGGTGATGACTTTGATCAGCGACTGATTAAGTTTCTCGCTGAAGAGTTTAACAGAGACGAAGGAATTGATCTTCGAAAAGACCCAATGGCTATGCAGCGACTGAAAGATGCTGCCGAAAAAGCCAAGATTGAGCTTTCAAGTTCACAAAAAACAAACGTGAACCTGCCGTTCATTACTGCAACCGATGCAGGACCAAAGCACTTGAACATCGACATCACACGAGCCAAATTTGAGCAGTTGGTTGATGATCTTGTGAAACGAACCATCACCCCATGTGAAAAAGCGCTGAAAGATGCCGGACTCAAAAAAGGTGAAGTGGATCAGGTAATTCTTGTAGGTGGTTCTACACGGATTCCAAAAATCCAGGAAGTGGTTAAAGAGTTCTTTGGAAAAGATCCAAGTAAAGGTGTAAACCCCGATGAAGTGGTTGCCGTAGGTGCCGCAATTCAGGGTGGTGTACTTTCAGGTGATGTGGATGATGTAGTTCTTCTTGATGTAACTCCGCTGACGCTCGGAATTGAAACACTCGGTGGCGTGATGACAAAACTGATCGAATCGAACACAACAATCCCAACCAGCAAGACGGAAACATTCTCAACCGCTGCGGATAACCAGAGCAGTGTGGAAATTCACATCTTGCAGGGTGAGCGCGCCAAAGCAAATGATAACCGAACACTCGGACGATTCCACCTCGACGGAATTCCACCGGCACCGCGTGGAGTACCTCAGGTTGAAGTAAAATTCGACATCGATTCTAACGGTGTTCTGAACGTGAGTGCCAAGGATAAAGGTACTGGCAAAGAGCAGAGTATTCGAATTGAATCTTCTTCAGGATTGAGCGAGGAAGAGATCGAAAAAATGAAAACGTCTGCCGAAGAGCATGCTGAAGAGGACAAAAAAGTTCGCGAGCGTATCGAAACGCTGAACAAAGCGGACTCACTGCTGTTCTCAACTAAGAAGCAGCTCGAAGAGCACAAGGATAAAATCTCTGAAGGGAATAAGACAAAAATCGATGAAGCCCTTACCAAACTTGAAACTCTGCACAAAGAGGAGAAAGTGGATGAGATTGATGCCGCAATTGAAGAGCTGAACCAGGCTTGGGCAGCTGCCTCACAGGAGATTTACCAGGCAGCGGAAGCTGAGCAGCAAGCCGGCGGACCGGAAGCACAAGCGGGTGGCGAAGCAGCCGGCGCAGATACAGAAGGCGACGATGCCGTAGATGCTGACTTTGAAGTAGTAGACGACGAAGACGATAAGAAATAGTCTTGAGTCATTAGATGTGAGTCTTGAGATTTGTGAGGCTCACTATCAAATAAATTTAAAGCCTTTCGGGAGACCGAAAGGCTTTTTTTATGCGGGGTATTTTTAGAAAACTGTAAATAAGACCCATTTACAATTTTCTTTATAGTTTGATTTAACAGAAGATAACTCCTGGCTCACAATCCGGATTGACGATTACTCTTTGAGTGTTGTATCCTGATCGCTGTTGTTACTTATGATTTGTTCAGAGTATTTCTCCAGTTCAACAGGATCATAAATTGTAATACCCAATGGGGGATTTCTGCCATTGGGTTCGAATTAACATACAAATTCACAATGTTCGGGATCGGGGTGTACAGATATGTTTAATACATCTGTGTGAGGCCCTGTAGAATTGTAGATATCAACTCGTACCCCGACCACTTTTATATCTTGAGTGTTATTAAAAAACGTCCAGTTAAAGGTGTCGGAATTGGAACCTGCCGGCGTCCAGGGATCAGCGACATCATCACGGAAAAACCACTGGAAATCCAATGTGTATGCTTTTGGCTCAGCTGTCCAAGAAGCGAATTCACCGTGGTCGAGAACGGTGGGCCCGGAGATGGTTACCCCAAAATGTGTTACTACTGGTTCATCTGTTTCTGATTTCTGCGTAGGAGGAGCCAATTCTGCGTGTATTTGATTATTGGTAGGAGGAGTATCCTCTACAGACACGCTATTATCACATCCAAAGATGAATGCAATCGAAAATAATATTAATACGAGATAGGTTTTTCGTTTTATAACTTGAGTCATGTTCCTCTTATTTTATGAATGATGATGTACAATTCTTTTAAATTGCACCTGTTACATAAAAGAGAACACCCAAATTTAAATGTTGCAAAATAGTTTATTTTCTAATATAAATGTCAAGACTATGTTAAAATGTTTGCCCTCCAAAATTGTAAAGCTTCTTTATTTAACCCTCTTTTTATTAGCCTGTTCAACCGGTGCAGAAAAAAACGACTTTGAACTCAATGGGGAATTTCAAGAACCAAACCTTACAAGTGAAGATATTTATAAAATAGATGTGAATGATAAAATATTTGCTGGCACATCAGATGGGTTTAAAGTATTTGATCCATCAACCATGGAGAAAACGGGGCATTTTAAAAAGAAAAGCAACGTATGAACATTTGTTGTTGCAGACGAAGATTTTTGGATAATAAGTGCATCTTATCAGGATGGATCTGAGGAAAACGCTATTTTTAAGAGCCAAAATCAAGGGTTAGATTGGGATAATTACACAAATAACTATGGTGAAGGTCATAGTGGCGAACGGCAAGTTGTACCAGGAGTGATGGATTTTAGTAAAACCACAGAAGGATTGGTTATTTTTGCGAGAAGCTTTTCTTTGTTAAATATGAATAGGAGTGTTGATTGGGGGCGGAGTTGGGAAGTGGTTGCTGGATCTTGGGAGAACGGTACTATTGGCACTACACAATTTGTAAAAATCGACAAAAATAGTCAGGATATTATTTGGACTGGGGGAGCTGGATCATTTTTTACACCTCATCTTGTAAAGTCAATAGATGGAGGAGATGAATGGGAGTTTGTTGAAACTTTAGAAAATGCTGAAAATTTCGTATACGATATATCAATAAGAGGTGGTAGATCTGAGCATTTATTGGTGGCAATGAATGATATGATACTCAAATCGACAGATTTTGGAGGTAGTTGGGACACAGTTTATTCAGCGTCGAAACAATTTTATTCATTTTCAAGGAGTATCAATGATCCAAATATTATTTATGCCAGTGGGATAAGTGCATCAGGTCATTTATTCTTTTTAGCGAGCAATGACTTTGGTGATACATGGGTATTAAATGAATTTCCGGATGGCCCTACTAACATCTTTGTTCGTGATATGGTATCTGCTAATATAGGTGGTAAAGAGGTGCTATATTTTGGCACAAATAAAGGTGTCTACACTTTCGAAGTAGAAAATTAGGTTGTCATTTGAGAGATAAACAAAAAAATCCCATAAATAACATTATGGTCTTTTCTATTTGAAATGTCTTGTGGCTCAATTCCCTGAGATGATTATCTTTACCCCATGAATATACTTGGAATTGAATCATCTTGTGATGACACTGCCGCT
>JBGTFX010000502.1:0-4166 GCA_041747055.1 Balneolaceae bacterium | reverse complement strand
AAATGTAGAATCACTGCCCAAAGAGGTGACTGATGATTTGGTGCATCAAAAAGCAATTCCTGTTCAAAAAACGAATACAAGCCTGACAATTGCAGCAGCAGATCCTTCTAATCCGTTGCTTTCTACTATTATCACCAAGCTCAACTTTAAGGAATATGACATCAACTACTGTCGATATGAGCTTATAGAGGACACACTTTCCAAGGTTTATGAGCAAAAAAATGAATTTTTAGACTTGCTTGAAGAAATTGATCTTGAACAGGGAGATATTTCAAATGTTGAGGAAGATGTAGATGAGGATGAGATTGATGCTGAAATCAATCAAAGCATGCTTAACTCACTTATTGAGGGGATGTTGGTAGAAGGAGTACGACGGGGGGTCAGTGATATGCACATTATTCCAAGTGGCCCAACCACGACAGATATCCGGTTTAGAACAGATGGTAAGCTACAGCTGTGGCATCAACAAAAAAATGTAAAGCCGGAAGCCATAACGGCTGTTGTAAAAGATAAGACCCGTAACGTTGATCGGTTTGAGCGTGACAGCTCTCAGGATGGGTTTATACAGCGCCCCGTTGATAATCATAATATCAGGTATCGTGTATCTATTATGCCGATGGTAGGAGCTCAATTTGAAAGGAAATTTGAGTCTGTGGTAATACGTATCCTCGATGATAGAGAGGTAATTACAGATTTGAATGTATTGGGTTTACAGGAAAAGGCGAAAGCAGATTTTGTGAAAGCAATTGAAAAGCCTTCCGGAATTGTCATTATTACCGGACCCACGGGTAGTGGTAAATCTACCACATTGGTTGCGGCATTATACTATGTGATTGATCCATCAAAAAATGTGTTAACTATTGAAGAACCGGTAGAATATTTGATTAAAGGTGCCAGGCAGCTGAAAATCAGTAATAATATGTCTTTCGAACAGGCAATTCGGGGTATTTTGCGTCATGATCCCGATATTGTACTTGTGGGTGAAATGCGTGATTTACAGACTGCCGAAGTGGCTATTAAAATGGCGAATACGGGTCACCTTACATTTTCAACTCTTCACACAAATGACGCACCAAGTGCGGTTTCCCGTCTTTATAAAATGGGTATTGAACCCTTTCTAATTGCCAATGCTGTAAACCTGATTATGGCTCAGCGATTGGTTCGTAGACTCTGTAAATGTAAAGAAGTTTATGATCCACACCCGGAAATGCTAAAGGGTATTGGATTTAATGATGAAGAAATAGCAAGTAGTACCTTTTATAAGGCGGTGGGGTGTGATAAATGTCATGGAACCGGTTATAAAGGCAGGGCTGCTATTATGGAAGCCTTATATTTCAGCAAAGATATCAAACGAATTATTTTGGAATCGGGTGGTGAAATTGATGAAGAGAAAATTAAAGAACAGGCGGTTAAGAATGGAATGCTCACATTACGTGCTTCCGGACGAGAAAGAATCATGAGTGGATTAACCACTGTTGAAGAGATTATAGCAATTACAGTAGATGATTAATTATTGAAACCAATGGAAAACCTTCAGAACAATCAATCAGACATATTAAAGCAACATATAAGGGATTTTTTAAAAAATCCTCCACATTTGTTGCAAAATTTTCACCACGAAGATGTGTTGGCATTCCTTGATTTGGGGGTGGAAGAGCGGTTCTCTCTGGGTGATATAGTTATTGCAGAGGGTGAGTATGTAAATTCAGCCTATCTTGTGGCGGACGGTAAAGTTTCGGTATGGAAGGATAATATTGAATTGGCAACGCTAGAAAAAAGTAGTTTTTTAGGGGAAACGTTTTTATTCAGCAAAAATAACAGAATGGCGAAGATTATCTGTGAGACGGATTCAATTCTTCTTAAGTATGAAAGGTATGAAGTGCTCAATTACTTCCGAAAAAGACCCGATAAACTCTTTAATATCTTTACTAAAAATATTATTGAAATTCAGCAGAAGAAAATTTCCAACATGAATTTTCAGCTCTATAATTTGAAAAAGCGAATCTTAAATAAGTAATAATTTAGAATAAAGCTCCTATTACTGCAGGTTTCAGAAGAATTAATTTGTAACAAACGATTGTCCGAGTTCTCTATATAAGTCCAACTCGTTCTTTTAAAATACTCTGACTTAATACAATAATGTCATCAACAAAAATATCGCTGACGGCAATTAGGGACATCACAAAGCCTCTGGTGAGTAAAATTCCCATTTCTCTAAAGGGATTGGAATATCATTCCGCTATTGGGGAGATGTTAAGTACTCTTGAAGATGCTCAACGTGTAGAGCTAAGAAATGCTATGGAAGCCTTTTTACTGTACATGAAAAAAAATGAAGCATCTGATATTGATATTGGTGGAGCCGGGTGTGATGGTAAAATCTGGTATCGCATTTTTGGCAAGAAATCTCCGCTAAACCTGGAAATTGACCTTGAAAAAAAAGAAACGGATATTCTTCTGCATAATTTAATTACCAAAGATCAACGGGAACTTCTTCTGAACGACAGAAATATTGATTTCTCATATTCGATTAATTATGGCGAAGGGTCAGATCAACGATTCAGGGCAAATATCTATTTTGATTTAGAGCACCTCGCTCTAAACATGCGTAAAATTGATGCAGAAATCAGACCATTTAAAAGTCTGGGCGTTCACCCTGAAGTAGCGAAGGCATTAAGCCTGAAATATTATAAATATGGGTTAACGTTAATTACTGGAATTACAGGATCAGGTAAATCCAGTACACTCGATACTATAATTGACGCTAATAACCGAACAGTTGATTCTCATATAGTAATTATAGCATCTCCGGTTGAGCTTATACATAAACCCATTCGTTCGGTTGTCCGTCACAGGGAAGTAGGTCGTGATGTTACTTCATTCAAGAATGGCGCGGTACAAGCTCTAAGGCAGGATCCCGACATTATTGTAATTGGTGAGTTAAGAGATCCTGAAACTATTTTAACAACGCTCGAAATTACAGATTCCGGCCATAAAACTTTTGGTACTCTTCACACATCTTCAGCGATGGAAAGTATTGAACGTATTTTAGGTGAAGTTCCTACAGAGGAGCAAAATCGTGTAAGATCGCGTCTTGCTGATGTATTGACGTGTGTTATTAGTCAGAAATTGGTTCCCAGTTTGGATGGAAAACGTGTAATGGCGAAAGAAGTTTTAATCGTTTCCCCATCCGTTCGCGCTGCAATACGTAATGATAATATAAATGAGATCTATCAAATGTTATCGGAAGGAAGTGAACTGGGAATGATAACTATGGAACAAGATCTGAAAAGATTGTATGATGCAGGTAGAATTTCGAAAGATGAAGCTTTTAATAATGCCAACAATAAAAAGCGGCTTCAGCAGCTCTTAAACGATCTTGAATATTAAAAATGGGTAGCTCAAAAGAATATATAGGAATAAGTTTAGAAGAAGATGTAATTAAAATTGCACGGGTTGGGTATGTTAAAAAGCAATTGGAAATTATACGTCTCGATAAACTGAAGCTCGTAAAACCGATACAAAAAAAGGCCGACCTGAAGCCGGTTACTACCGATGAAATTTTTGATGAATCTGATGACGCTGCGGAATTAGATGATGACCTGATTTTTGGCCTGGATGAGGAAGGAGATGATGCAGCTGCTATATTTCTTGACGAAATCGATCTTGATGAGATGGATGACGATTTCGGGATGGACATGGATGATGGCACAGATTTAGCAACAGAGGCAGCAACTCCGCAATCGAACTCCATGTTGATATATGACTTCATGGAATCTTTGGGAAAAACTAAAAAACAAATTGCTTTAAATGTTCCTGCCGGCGATACCATTTTCCAGTTACTGCGAGAGGGTGATTTTGAGGGGATGAAAAAGAAGGAGTTGATCGAATACATCAATGAAAAACTCCATTCTATTTACGGTGATATCCATAGTAAAGATCTATACGACTATTATATTCGAGAAGATGGTGTCTTAGTAATTGGCTCAACAGATGAAGAGTCAGCTATGCTTCAGATTGTAAAAAAGGCTCAGGAAGAATTTAAATCAAGTTACTTTATTACAGATACGGTTGCTGATGAATCTGTAATGGTAGGGCTGTTTAAAGAACATTATCAGGCAATTGATAATGAAATAACCGGCTTGTTACAGATTGGAAAAAGTAAATGT
>JBGTFX010000501.1:0-18133 GCA_041747055.1 Balneolaceae bacterium | reverse complement strand
CCATTTAGATCGAGTTTTGCTTTTAGTTTTGGATATGGCTGGAGTTGGGGCCACTCTTATTATGGACACCATTACGGATTTAGCCCGTACCATTATGCAGTATATCCCGGCGGTTTCTTTGGTCACTACGGTCACAGATCTTTTGGTCCTTCATACATTTACGTCTATCACACTAACTCTAAAGCTGTACGATCGAATCAGATAAGAAGTTCAGGATTTCGATCAGGTGGTGTTCAGGCTACAAACAGAACCCGAAGTAATGTACGCTCAACAGAAAGTGTGCAAACACGCCGATCTGCTGTACGATCTAGTGTTCGTTCTTCACAAATAAACAGGAGCACAAACTCTAATGTACGATCACGGGCTACAACCAATGTCCGGAACCGCGGAACGTCAAATTCAGTAAGAGAGCGATCTACTACTCGAAGTACCAACAGGAGTAATGTCCGGTCAAATCGATCGAGCAATAACCGATCATCCGGAAATGTTCGTAGCCGTAGCAGCAGTAATAATCGTTCAAGTGGAAATGTTCGCAGCAGAAGCAGTAACAACCGGTCGAGTGGGAATGTTCAAAGCCGAAGCAGTAGTAATCGATCAAGCAGCGGTACTACATCACGACAACGAAGTAGTAATGAGCAATCAAATGCTAGTTTAAGCAGAGTACCGTCTGTAGAACGTCCAACCACCACAATTAACCGGATTCCGTCAAATACGAGAACTCTTCCCCAGAATAGGACGGTAAATACACCACAAAGAGCTGTAACACAACCACAATCAAGATCAACAGCTCAGCCTCAAACCAGATCAGCTGCCCCGCAAGTGAATCGAAGTAGTACCCCTCGATCCAGCAGCGGACAAGGATCTGTCTCACGATCATCAAGTAATAATTCTTCATCTGCCCGTTCAGTTAAAAAATCCTCGTCATCATCATCGGAGCGAGGATCAAGCTCAAGAAGCAGAGACTCGAACAATAGAGATAGATAACACCTGGTCAGGTTTAGCGTTACGTAATCAAAACATAATCGAATGAGCGGGAAAACTATGTCGAATTTTAAAATAACAACCCTGATCTTTCTTTTGGGAATTCTGATGGTTTCCACATTGAAAGCACAAAATGCAAATAATCCATTATCATTTGGAAATCAGGCGGTTCAATTTGGCGACCAACAAGGAGTTGTGAATCCTGTAACCGGAATTATGCCGGGTACAGCATTCGGTGCCGGTTTCGGGTCTTTTTTGGATAACCCGGCCAGTGTTGCCCTGTTTGATGAAAGCTTTGGAGAGTTTGGGCTCTCTTTGAACACAGTGAATGAAAATGCCCTCTTTTTAGGAAACTCCAGAGTATTAGATAATAATCAGTTTAATCTCTCAAATATTGGATTGGTATACAAATTCCCAACTACAAGGGGAAGATTTGTCATTGGCGGTGGTTACAATCAACATACATCGTACAACAGAGCACTAGGTTTTAATTCCCGAAACGAGAACAGTACGATTACTGATCAGTTTAAGATTCCGGGGAATACCTATCAGGAGATTGCGTTTAACACATTTGCAACTGATTTTGGGGATGAGTTTGAGGATTGGGACGAATCGATTCTGCGCGCCGGGTTTGATAATCCGGGTGATTTTTTAGGAATCCAACAACAAGGTGAAATTTTTGAACGAGGATACGGTGGTGAATACTCAGTTTTTTTTGCAACAGAATTTCAAAGGAACCTGATGATTGGAGCAAGTATAGGTTTATTGGTCGGTAGCTATGAATACGATCGAATTTTTCAGGAAATAGATACTTTTAACGACTACAACGACCGATTTATAGATTCAAGTGGAGACGGGGTTGGGGATACAGATTTTGATAATCTAATTTTATCCGACCAAATTAACAGCAGCTATAACGGATTTCGGGGAAGAATAGGAGCTATATATACTTTGCATCCGGGTATTAATATCGGGGCCAGTTACACACTTCCTACACGAATTTCGGTTGATGAACAATTTGATGCAACTATTACAAATACATTCGATAATAATGTTACGTTTGATGATTCTGTCGATGGGCAGTTTTCTTATTCCATAAAATACCCATCAAGAATTGGCCTTGGTTTTGCACTTGATAATCTTGGAAGGTTATCAATCTCAGCGTCGGGTGATTACGTAGATTATTCAAGCACAAGCATCGATTTTAAAGATGACACTCTTTTTGAAGATCAGCAGTTCGAAAATGATTTTATCAATGAAAACTTTAAAGCAGTTTGGAATCTCCGGGCCGGGGCTGCTTTACAACTCAATCCAGCTTTTACCCTAAGAGGTGGATTTGCCTACATTCCTTCAAAATTTGTTGATGGTGAAGACAACAGAACTCAATTTTCGGTGGGGGCAGGATTTGCCATTACACCGAATGCGTCTTTTGAAATTGGAGCAAAATATTTAACCTGGGATGAAAATTCTGCTGTTTACACCTTTGGAGAATTAGATTATTCCACACTACCGGACAGCGCTCCACCTGTTGAAATCCGATCTGAAGATGCATTTCGCTCTGTGGATCAATTTCAAGTTATGGGAACTATTCGGTTTCGTCTACAGTAGGTGTTCTTTCCGGCCGTACGCTTAAAACAGCTGTTTTTACGTAGCGAACTACATTTGCAGTTGTACTGCCCATCATCAGGTATCGAAGACCCGTACGGCCAACTGTAGACATCACGATTAAGTTGTAAGGGTTATCTTGCACATGCTTTATGATTGCCTCATGGGGCGAATCGTCAGAAACAATCACTCTACTTTCAACCATACTGTTCAGTTCATGAAAGAATTCTTTCTCGATAACCTGCAGTCGTTGCTCTCTTATTTTTTTCAGGGAAAGATCTGACTCATTCTCATCAAACTGGTCAAAACTAAGTACGTGGAGAAGTGTAATGGATCCACCGGTTTTACGGGCAATCTTCATTGCGTGCGGATAGGCAGCATTTGCATTTTCAGAAAAATCTGTTGTAACCAAAATCTTTTTAAAAGCATCTATATCTGATTCATTCTCTACAACCATCACAGGAATTTCTGAAAGTCTTAAAACCTTCTCAGCTACTGAACCAAGAAGAAATCGTGTGAAGCCCGTCCTGCCGTGAGTACTCATTATAATGATATCGTAATCTTCAGATTCTACAACAATACTTTGTGCCGGATTTCCGGTTCCGATTAAGGTTTTTCCAAGGTTTTCAGGATCAACATGCTTTTCAGCAAGGGAGTCCAGCTTCTCTTTAATAGAAGATTCAATCTCTTCGTAATCCTGATACACCTGACTGCTCATTCCCAGTGCATAAGGTTCATCAAGCTCGGTAATGGGTACATGAGAGTGAAATGGGTAAACTTTACCGTTGAAAAGCTTTCCGTAGTTGTTGGCTACTTTTAACGCCTTGATACTCAAGTCAGAAAAATCGGTAGGGACAAGTATTCTCATAATGATTTGTTTGTGTTATGTTTACCACTTAGATGGTAGTCATTTAAGGTACAAAAAATCTTAAATTTTAAGCACCAATCACTACTATATCTAACATAATTAATAACAAAAGATTTATCCCCCGCACCTAATCTGCTCTAGATCATACGTTTTTCTGCCTCGGCTATAATACGACGGGCATCACCTCTTAAAATATCTTCCAAAACCTTAATCTCAAAATCATCAAAAATCTCCTCATTATTCTTGTTGAAAATGACAATTCGTCCATCTTCGTAGGTAATTTGCTTGATTTCATTTAGAGGTATAGCAATAGCTCAATCCAGTAATGTGTGTACGCTTTTACTAATCACTTCCTTGAAAATTTGAACAAAAGATGCGTTGTTATGTGTATTGTTTTGCCCTTCTATTTCATAGCCATCCCTTTTAGATAACCTTCAGTAAACTGGAAAAGAATTGCGTTTTTTAGTAAAAAGTAAATCAACAGATTTATCTTGATTTGTGATTCCAAAAGCTGCGTCTTTCATTGAAAGACGAGGAATAATATCAGCTTCTGTATCCGAAGATGTTGAAAACTGTTGGGCTTTTGCATCCATTAAACCTGTAATAAGGAGAAAGGTAACTAAGAATACATAAGTTTTGGATAACAATAGAGTGGATTCATAAATGGAAAGGTTTAGTTATCAGTTATGAATATTTACGAACAGAGCACGTAGTAAGTTTCGGAAAGGAATATGATTTCGATTTAATATTCTATACAGAAATCTCTTCTTCAGGTACTTTTTCTATTTCCGGTTCAGTTTTTTTTGGAGATGAAATCTGAACCGGAATAGAGAACATAAAGGTAGTGCTTTTGGCATCTAAAACTTCAAATTTACCATTCATTTGATTGATTAGAACCTTAATCATTCTGAGTCCTAAATGCTGCTTTTCATAATGTTCAAGATTTTCGGGTAAACCTTTTCCATTATCTCGAACTTTAATTACATAAAAATTTTCATTTTTTGTGATCGAAACCTGAATGACACCTTTCATCATCTCGTCAAATGCATGTGTATAGGCATTAACCAACAATTCGTTTAAAATCATGGCATAAGGCATAGCACGATCAAGATCGATATAAATATCATCAGCGAGGATGGTGACATCAAGCTCCAGTTTTTTATATTTATTTGCCCGATGAAGCCTGTTGCTCAATTTTACTGCGTATAGTTTCATATTCAATGAGTCCACTGACTTTGATTGATGCATTGTTTCGTGCACAAGTGCAAGTGATTCAAGCCTTGAGTGAGATTCTCTGAGAAGTCCATTTACATCTTTGTTGACTCCATTTTTTACCTGAACCTCCAAAAGAGCCAGAATAATGTTCAGATTACTCCTCATGCGGCTGTGAATATTATCAAGCAAAGAATCTTTTTCGTCCAGAGATTTTTTAAGTTTACCTTCGCTCTTTATTAATTTTGAAGTTTTTAATTCTACTTCTTTTAACAAGTTTTTATTCCAAGACCCCACCAAATAAATACCACCTAAACCAAGAGAAAGAACTAAACCAATGGAAATCCAGGTAATGATTTGAAAAGATTCGGTTGCCTGAAGAATTTGAATTGAGGAGTAGTAATTGAGCGCAGAAACAAGGTCATTCACTATTTGAATACCCAGGTAATTTGCCCCTACAATAAAAAGTCCTAAAACTACAGCTACACTTAATATTGAGCCGTAGATCCATTCAAGTGTTACTTTATTCTGTTCCGGAGGAAAGAACCATTTCTTTTTTCCTTTTTCAACAATGGGTGTAAAAAGAAATAAAATTGGGCCAACTACAAAAATAGATTGCAGCAGTACCCCTGTCCACCAACCCCTCCATAGAATCATTGATTGAGAAACAGACATATCATTGGCAAAACTCCAGATAAATGATCCTAATGAACTGGCGATTGCTGCAACACAGGAAATCACTACAAAGAAGGCAAGACTTTGGATACTCCTGAGCGATTTATCAATAGGAACACAATAGTAGGAGAGAGAATAAATTCCAAGTCCTAAAACAAAAGCAAGCCCAAACAAGATTGCCCAGTAAAAAGGCATATCTGCTGCAAAAGCAATCACAAAAGTGGCGAGAAATATAGGAATAAATCCCCATTCAAATCCTAACCAAAAAAGTAGAAGTGTACCGATAATTAACGGCGGGTACAGCATAAAGTAGTTATAAATGGCACTTCTATTAAGGTTTCCTGATACCCAGCTGTCTGGTATCATATACAAGACAGATAAAATGCTTGCAGCAATTAATCCAATCCAAACTGTTAGCAATAGAAGTGTTTTGCCCTCACCTAAGCCATGTTTATTGAGCAAATGATCGATGGTAAACGGTGTCCATCCGGAATGAGATGGAAGAGCTCCATTATTTTTGGACATAGTAGCACCCGAAAGTTTTATTTCAGGAAATGTAATATATAATATTAGAATATTCTAATAATAAATATGAATTAGATCTAAAGTATAGTCTATGAGACCAAATGGTCTAATAATTACTATTTAATCCACTTCTGTGAGAAACAGTCTTCGAATAGAAATAAAGACGGCGATTAATGCAGAATAAATGATGAAAAATGGGATAATGAATTCAACCAATCCGGTAACGAGCATTAAAGAAATTATAAGTAGTTGAAATCCAAGACCGTAAAAGGATAGGAGGGTCATAAACCATTTTGGGAATGGTTTCACAGACTGTGCATCTTCATCAAACCAATAAATAATTTTATCATAAAATGAGTAGCAGAATCTATAGAAGAAAAATAAGTAATTGACCGTTTTTTGATTTTCAGTAGGATAGGCTTTTGGAGTTTCCGTTTCGAATATTTTGCTGGTTTTGTCTCCTTCATTCGTGTTATGTCTTAAAATAACATAGTAGTAATTGTATAATGTACCTTGAAGCTGTAGGCATGCGAAAGAAAGGAGAGTTGCCCAAATAGAATAATCTGTGACAAACCAAATAGAAAGCAAAAACATCAGATTTAGAATGGTATCAAAAATTGAATCGAGATATCTTCCTGTATATGAGGGAGTTTTTTTTACACGTGCTAATTCTCCATCGGCTGCATCAATCACAGATTTAAAAATGAGGAAAATTGCTGCCGCTTCGTAATATCCCGAAATAATGCAGTATGCTGCAATGAGTCCACAAATACCAAAAGCGTAGGTGACATGAACAGGGGTTACAGCTGTATTTAGCAACCGATTTGCAAAGACAACGGCAAAAGGCCTGCCATAATCTGAGACATCAAGAAATTTTTCTTTCGCCGAAAGTTTGGACATAGTTGAGCGGTAAAGGGGAGTGAGATTTTAACCCACTTACTAATTCTAATCCACGTAGTCAGTGAATAGTAGTATTTACTATAGCAAAGAAACCCTTTATCTCAAGAAATAGTTGCCAATTTTATAATTTTAATAGCCATCATCATTTCCCATCCGCTTTTTCAAAATATAGTGGATTAGAGGCGGTACAATAAATATAGCTATCACAATTTGACCGGTTTTGAGATAAATCAAAAAAGCTGCAATTAAACAGGCAATAACAATTAATGTTGAAATCAGCCATACTTTTTGATTGATGGTCATAGCTTATTCTGTTTGAGCTCTTAATATTTCGATGGGTGATTTTTTGAAAATGTGCCTGCTTCCGCTCCAACCTATTCCTATTGCTGCAAAAATTATAAATATTGAGATGACTATCAAAGCAGTTAGATCGGGCACAAATGTCAGATCAAAATAGAAGAAAGCGAGTCCCCAACTTAAAATTAGCGCCAGAAATAATCCTGTCAACGACGCCAGCAGGCCAAGCAATGCATATTCGATTGTCTGAATTTTTCCGATCTGTTTCTTAACCGCTCCCAAGGTTCGAAGTAATACAGATTCATGAGTTCGCTGCTTGCTGCTGATGGCAATAGAGCTGGCAAGAACAATGAATCCGGTCAAAATGCTGAACAGCGCCATGAACTGAATTGCCATCGAAACTTTATTCAAAAATTCCTGCACACTTTTCAGCGCTACGCTAATGTCAATGGCAGATACATTGGGGTACGCCTGTACAATACTTTGTTGAATGGAATTAGCAACATCATTATCCCCGGTTCTTACAATTGTGGCAAAAAACTGTGGCGCTTCTTCAAGCACTCCTGATGGAAATAGCACAAAGAAATTTGGTTCTGCACGCTGAAAATTAACTTCTCTGATGCTTGTAACAACCGTTGTTATGGGAACTCCCTGGACATCAAAGCCAAGTGTATCACCAATAACTACGTTTAGATCATCTTCAATTTGGGTCGCAATGGAAATCGGGATTATGGAGTTAATTCCTTCCGATACTCCTATCCATTCTCCATTTATAATTTTTTCTGATTCGGACAGTTCTGATCGATATGATACCCGATACTCCCTTCTCAACGCCCAGTCCCGTACCCCAGCAGTGGTATCGTTCCGTACTTCAGAAACCGGTCTTCCTTTATAGCGATCCAGCCGCATAGAAACAATCGGTACATTTTGCATGATTTCACCTCCACCGGATTTGATAATGTCGTTCACACCATCATTTTGATCTATCTGAACGTCATACAGAACCAAATTCGGAAGCTCCTCACTCGACTGAAGGTCGATGCGGGAGAGTAACATTTCTTGTGATAGATACAGTGTTCCGATCAACAACATACCCATTCCCAAAGTAGTTAAAAGCATTGGGGTTTGATTGTTGGGCCTGAACAAATTGGCAGTTCCTTGTCGCCAAACGTAGGAAAGGGATGGAAATCGTAATTTTTTGATGGCAGACATCAGGAAAATTGCCGTGAACCATAAAAGAGCAACGGATACAAGTACGCCAATTGCAAAAAACAGCGATGCAGCCAGACTTTCGGTTACAAATGCAATCAAGCCAATTAATATGAGACTTGATAAAACCAATGTAATGCTCTTTAACTTATATGACAGATTTTTGATGGGAGAGAAATCAACGTTTCGTAAAGTAAGCATGGGCGAAACGGTGCTGATTCCCATTAATGGGAGCAACGAAAATCCAATGCTGATCAAAACTCCTACTATCAGCCCTAATGCAATGGCTTGAACTGATATTCCCTGCACAATTTCGAACGGAAGAAATTCTGAAAACAGAGTGGGAAGATATGATTGGAAAATGACTCCCAATAAAACACCCGCTGCGGAACCCAAAAATCCAACTCCGGCAATCTGTATTGAAAATGTTGCCAGTATTTTTTCCTGGCTCATGCCCAGACAACGAAGCGTAGCAACGGATTTTGCCTTTCGTTTGATGTAGACATAAACAGCACTAGCTACTCCTAATCCACCTAAAAGTAATGCGATGAAGGCAATCAGGCCTAAGAATTTGCTTAAATTATCAACAATTTCATCGAAATCCTCCTTTCGTGATTCTATGGTTTCGGTGCGTACACTATGCTCCCTTCCAATGGGGCGGAATTCTTCAATAATTTTGTCTACCTTTTCGACGCTTTCTACCTGGAAATATCGCTTGTAGGTAACCCGGCTTCCCCGCTGAAGGAGCCCGGAATCTTCTATGATAGATTGCGGCACATATACTCTTGGCCCTACCAGTGAGAATGCGGCAGATTCGCCCGGTACATTTCGAAGTTCGCCCGCAATAGCGAGTTTAACTCTTCCAACCTGAATAGAATCTCCCACAGAAATACCAAATTGTCGCATTACCGATTGTTCTACCAATGCTTCTCCATCGGCTTGATAACGGCTTGCTGCATCCAAAGGATTTGTTTCTATAGTTCCGTAAATGGGAAAAGGCCCATCAATTGCACGAATCTGTGAAAGCCTCGAGTCATTGGCAGAAAGTTGCACCATTGAGTTAAATTCAATAGCGCTTGCTTGGCTTCCCCCAATGGAATCGATAAATGCTTCTACCGGTTCGGGATATACCTGATTGGATCGAAATTCGATATCAGCTCCTAATAGTTCACGGGACTGATCATTAACTGTAAGTAATACATCACTTCGAAAAGATAGAATAGCAACTAATGCGGCGACTCCTGCGATAACTGCAGACGTATAAAGCAACAAGCTTTTCCACTGAGGTTTGGCATCACGATAGGCCAGCCGCCAAGTGAATGGGGAGAAAAATTCGCGTATCAGATTCATCAGGCTAGGTCCGCTCCAATGGCTTTTTTAGATACGTTATTGGTGAAGGTGTCGGACACAATGGTTCCGTTTTTCAGCTGAATGATCCGATCACATTTTTGTGCAAGCTCATTATCGTGCGAAACAATCACCAGGGTAGTTCCTTGCTGTCTGTTTAAATCAAAAAGCAACTGTTCTATTTGTTCACCGGTTTCTCCATCCAAATTTCCTGTTGGTTCATCAGCAAATAAGATGTCGGGTTGATGAATAAATGCACGCGCGAGGCCTACTCTCTGTTGTTCACCCCCGGAAAGCTGATTAGGATAGTGATCAACCCGGTCACCAAGGCCAACAGAATCTAATAATTCAAGTGCTTTTTCTTCAACTTCTTTATACGGTGTACCACGAAGCTCAATGGGAACCATTACATTTTCAAGCGCAGTTAGAGTTGAAATAAGCTGAAAAGATTGAAACACAAACCCAATTTGCTCGTTACGTATTTTGGATAAATTAGACTCGTTGAGGTCTGAAATATTTTTTCCGTTTAAGCGTACTGTTCCCGAAGTTGGTTTATCGAGTCCGGCACATAACCCCAATAAAGTTGTTTTACCGCTGCCGGATGGACCAATAATTGCACAAGAAATCCCTTTTTCAATGGAAAAATGGATATCATCGAGTACAGTAAGAATTTTATCACCACTGGGAAAAGACTTGGTGAGACTATTAATTTCTAAAATTTGTTTACTCATTTGAACGATTTATTTAATAGAACAGCTTTCCTAACAAAACAGTATATATAAACCATTCCGCACAAAGCATTTAATTCAGATATGAAAATCAAACGTATAATACTTCTAAAGGTTGCGTTAATCACCCTAAGTTTGATGTTGTTTAACAATCTCAATGCTCAGGAGAATAGTAGAATCCTTTTTTTTGGTGACAGTATCACAGCAGGGTATGGCTTGGAAATTGAACAAGCTTTTCCTGCGCTTATTCAGCAAAAAATTGACTCTGAAGATTTAAAATACAGAGTTATTAACGCGGGTCAAAGTGGAGAAACCTCAGCCGGTGGGGTGCGTCGGGTTGATTGGATTTTGCAACAAAAGCCGGATATATTTTTTCTGGAATTGGGTGGTAATGATGGTTTGAGAGGAGTAGACCCTAACAACACAAAAGAAAATTTGCAGATGATAATCGATAAGGTGAATGCAAGATACCCTGAAACCACAATTGTTTTAGCAGGAATGCAGGCTCCGCCCAATTTGGGTGAAACGTACGCTAAACACTTTAGTAGTATTTTTTACGAACTGGCCGACGAGAACGATGTCGTTTTTATGCCTTTTGTGCTCGAAGATGTTGCGGGAGATCCGGATTTAAATCAGCCTGATGGAATTCATCCCACCGCAAAAGGCCACGAAATTATCGCAGAAAATGTATGGGATATTTTAAAGCCTATACTGTAAAAAATTTCATTAAAGGTTTAGCGTTTTACAATCATCTAGTCTAAAAGGGCAAAAACTACTTTGATCCGTTTTCCCACTGGAATGGTTTGTGCAAAATCGGACATAGAAGGAGAGTCCTGTGCAATTCTCAAAGACATTTCCGCATTCATGGTTGTTCGAAATCCAGTTTCTGCCGAGTAATCAATGGATGTAACCGGCCCAAGCGTTCTTCCTGACGCCCTGGCGAGAATTTCAGCATCATGACGCGCTTTTTCCACAGCTTTTTCAAGGGCCATTTCTTCAGCCTCAGCTATTTTTGTAGATGAAAACGAGCCGGAAAAATTATCAAATTCATTATTGATAAGCAGACGCTGCATTTCATTAAGCTGATTCAAGTCAGATAACTCAACTATAATTCGTTGGTTTGTAATTGTATGAATTTTGCCATCGCGTTGTCTGTTTGGGCGGATGGAAATTGGCTGATAGCTAATATTCTCCTCTCTTATATCCATATCTTTCAGTAATCGAGCCAGATACGATTCTCTCTCCTTATGAATTCGAAATGCATGATCTGCTTCCTCGGCACTAATACTGATATTTATACTGAAATTCACCAAATCAACGGGAACATATACTTCAGCTGAGGAAGAAACGGTAATTTTTGGATAGTCTCCGTTATTGTTTAGAGATTGAGCAAAAAGTTGAAGAGAAGAAAAGGTGAAGAGAAGAGTAAAAAGAATTTGTAATCTCATGAGTGGTGATTTAATTTTTTGACAAAAAGATGTTAATTTTACGGCTAACTCATTTTTAGATTCTTTTATTATATCATACTTATGATAAGCGCAAATTAACTTCAGATAAAATTTATTTTGGAAGCGCTTGCATCTCATAAAAAACGAACGTTATTTACGGCAAGTTCTCACAATAACTAAGCACGTAGTCATTTAAGCTCATTAAAATATTAATCAATTCAGTAAATGATATAATAATCTACTAATACAAAGGCATATTATGATTAGAAAAAATAAGGAGAAAATGAGTAAGGTGTGTGTATTCGCATTTCTTATTCTAACGTTCAGTTTTGGTTCATTAGAAGCTCGTCAGACTAACAATGCCGAACAGGTTAATGTATCCGGTGTAGTTGTGGATGCTCAAAACGGGTCAACTCTTGCCGGTGTAAATGTATCTGTAAGAGGGCGTTTTGTTGGAGTAGCTACAAATAGCAGGGGAGAGTTTTCATTAAGAGTAAATGAAACACCACCAATAACTCTCGTAATTTCTATTGTTGGTTACGTTTCGAAAGAAGTAGAAATTACAGAAAACACCGTCACAGATTTACGAATTGAAATTGAAGAACAGCGAATACTAGGATCCGATGTGGTAGTTTCTGCATCCAGAGTTGAAGAGAGCATATTAGATGCACCCATTAGTATTGAAAAAATGGATGTTATTGATATACAACAGACTGCGGCACTTACATTTTACGATGCAATTGCGAATCTGAAAGGAGTAGATTTTAGTTCTCAGAGTATGACTTTTAAGTCTGTAAATATGCGTGGGTTTTCATCAAACGGAAACCTCCGATTTGTTCAGTTAATTGATGGAATTGATAATCAGGCTCCCGGCTTAAATTTTCCTGTTGGTAATGTAGTGGGTATATCTGATTTAGATTTAGAAAGTGCAGAATTAATTCCCGGTGTGGCTTCTGCATTATACGGACCAAATGCTATTAACGGTATTTTAATAATGAATAGTAAAAGTCCTTTTGAGTATCAGGGGTTATCTGCAAGTGTTAAAACAGGAGTTAATCATGTTGGTCAAATTGATGATGATTTATCTCTCTACCAGGATTATAGTGTGCGTTTTGCTAATACAATCAACAATCGATTCGCCTATAAAGCAACATTCTCCTACCTAAGAGCAAGTGATTTCGTTGCAAATGACACGCGTGATACAGGCCCCGCAACATTTGGATCCATTGAACGAGGAGCTACTTCAAGAGGTGACAACAGGGTATACGATGGATTAAATGTATATGGACAGCCGTTGCTTACAATAGGAAATATTGCAGATGGAGTGATTGCCGGTGGTGGTGCTCAGGGTGCACAGATTGCTGCAATTAGAACACTTCTCCCTGATGGTGAAGCCGGTGCGTTTACACCGAATGGATTTGCAGAAGGCTCTTTTGTAGATAATACAACTGAAAGTTTAAAGCTTGGTGGTGCTCTTCATTATCGTTTAACAGACCGACATGAATTATTGGGTCAGTTTAACTGGGGTGCCGGAAGCACAGTTTATACTGCAAATGATCGGTTTATATTGGATGATTTTACTATTTGGACCGGTAAGGTTGAATTGAAGAATCCTAACTTCTTTCTCCGGGCATATACAACTCAGGAAAACTCAGGAGATACGTACGCAGCAAATACTGTAGCTTCTTTGATAAATGCAAGGACATTTATTCCGGCATATTTTCAAACTTTTGCAAATTCCAGAACACAGGGAGCAACCATAGAAGAGGCACACGATAATGCAAGAGTTGCCGGCATTGCAGCACAACCACAACCCGGTTCTGATGAATTTAATCAACTCTTTAACGAGATAAGGGATATTCCTATTTCTGAAGGGGGAGCAAAATTTTTGGATAGAACAAGCTTATGGCATGCAGAAACGATGTACAATTTTTCCGAAGTTATCGACCCGGAAGTAGTCGAAGTTATTGCCGGAGCTAATGTTCGTCGTTTCGCTCTTGATTCGGAAGGGACTCTTTTTGCACTTCAAGACAATGGGGAAGAGTTTACACTGGATGAGTTTGGTTCTTATGTCCAATTGTCCAAATCTTTGTTTGATGATCAACTGGATCTACAGGGATCGTTGCGCTATGACAAGCATGAAAATTTTGATGGGCAATTTTCACCACGTCTATCTATGGTATATAAAATTGCTAACAACAATAATATTCGTGCATCATTTCAGCGTGGTTTTAGAATTCCATCCACACAAAATCAGCTAATTGATTTGGATGTAGTATCAAGAAGATTGCTGGGTAATAATGATGTGCTTCGTAATAGATATCTACTGGAATCGAACACGGTATATTTTTCTGATAGTGTTGAAAGTGCCAGAGAAGCTTTATCGACGGGGGGATCTGCAGCAGATGCAAGATCTTTGCTTGTACCAGTTGAATTTGAGCCCTTCAGAACCGAAAAAGTCAGCACATTCGAGGTTGGTTATAAATCATTAATTGGAAACCGTTTGTTCCTGGATGCTTACTACTATTTCAGTCTGTATGACGATTTCATCGCTGAAATTGAATTTATGCAGGGAGTACCAAATGGACTTCGTCAGGATCCCGGAAGCTTTGATGCTGATAGTCCGGATGGACAGGATGATATTATCAACCAAACTGTAGCAACCCAACGCTTCAGCACCAATATTAATGCTGATGGTAGTGTGCGATCTCAGGGGTTCGCAATTGGGGCCGATTATAGCCTCAACAGAGGATATACAATTGGAGCTAACGTTTCTTTCAACGATCTGATCTCACAGCAGGATTTATTGGATCAGGGATTTAGAGCCAGTTTTAACACTCCCAAATGGAGATATAACCTGAAGTTCTCAAACAGACGAATGACGGATAGGTTGGGTTTTAATATGGTTTACAAATGGCAGGATGCCTTTCTCTGGGAATCAACCTTTGGTGAAGGTGTAATTCCATCGTTTGGTACATTAGATGCTCAGTTCAGCTATCGATTACCTGCATATAACTCGATCCTAAAAGTGGGTGGAAGTAATGTGCTAAATAACCGCCACGAAACCTCGATAGGTAATCCAACTATGGGCGCTGTTTATTTTGTATCTCTTACATTTGATTCACTCCTTAACTGATAAAAAAGACTACTATGAAATTATTTAAAAATATCTCTTTTGGACTTCTGTTTACAGCTTTTTTACTAGTTGGATGTGATGGTGCATTTGACTCGCTGGTAGCTACTGAAGCGGAGCGACATCCCATACCTGATATGGAAGTTGAAGCGTCTCAGGGGAGTGCCGATTTTACAAATTATGTAGCTATCGGCAACTCTTTAACGGCCGGTTTTATGGATGGTGCGCTGTATGATAATTCACAGCGATTTTCTTTAGCTGCACTGCTTTCAGAACAGTTTGAGTTTACAGGGGCATCTTCAACTTTCAATCAGCCTGATATAAATTCAACGAACGGTTTTAATACCTCTGTAAATACTGGTGAACCTCCCATTCTTGGCCGTTTTAAGCTGGATACAAACATTCCGGGGCCATCACCTACTATAAACGGGGATCCAATTCAACCGTATGAAGGAAGTACATCTGCGCTGAATAATTTTGGTGTTCCAGGAATTCAGGTAGGGCAGCTTCTTACACCGGATACAGGAACTCCCGGAACGGCTGCATTTAATCCTTTTTATGCAAGATTTGCATCTTCCCCGGGATCTTCAACTATCTTGGGGGATGCGATTTCTGCCTCTCCAACATTTTTCAGCCTTTGGATTGGTAGTAATGATGTTCTTGGATATGCATTATCAGGAGCAACGAACCCTGCGATATTAACAAGCCCGGCTGATTTTCAACAGCGATTTGGTGCTGTTGTAAATACGTTAATGGCTAATACTCAGGCAAAAGGAATCGTAGCAAACATTCCTATTATGATCACGGTCCCGTTTTTTAGAGCTATTCCCTACAATGTGATACAGCTAACTAATCCAGCTGAAATTGCCGGTTTAAATCAGGAATTCGGAAGAGTTAATGGTGCATTAGATGCAGTTGTAAATTTCTTAGGCCACGATGCAGAAGATGCGGAAAGACGGAAAGTCAGCTATGAATCCGGCAATAATCCCATTCTTATTGTAGATCCGAATCTTGAAGATTTAGGCCCAAAATTTGATCAGCTCCAAGGTGCCGGTGCAATTACTGCAGAGCAGCGAGCTGCACTTCAGCCATATGTTCAATCACGCCCTATGGTATCAGGTATTCCGGGTATTGGTTCAGAATTAGTTCTGTTATCTGCAGCCCAGGTTTTAGGTACTCCTGCCGACCCTAATAACCCACAGTCAATTATTGGAGTGGTTGTACCTCTTGCTCCACAGTTCACATTAACGGCTGAAAATATAGTTGAAATAGAAACAGCTCGAGGAACCTATAATGCTATTATTGAAGGAGTAGTTGGGAATGCAAATGCATCAGAGACTCGCATCGCATTCTATAATACAAATAGTGCTGAAAGCGCATTTACTCAAATTTTTGGTCTTGATGGAAGTCAGCCGGGTATTGAAATCGAGGGTACATTCTTACGACCGGATTTTAGCCCTAACGGCGTTTTCTCAACTGATGCTATTCATCCCAATGCAAGGGGGAATGCAATTTTAGCAAATGAATTTATCAGAGTTATTGAAGATGAATTTAATGCAATAATTCCAAGAGCAAATGTTTTGAGACTTCCGGGTGTATCCATTTGTGCCGGAGACTGTGTAAGTCAGCAGGGTGGAAGCTAAATCAGAACCTGAATATCAGAAACAAAAAAAGCCACTTATCAAGTGGCTTTTTTTTGTTTAAGAAATTTATTCTAATTCTTTGATCGATTAAATATCCACCTTATAATCTACAAAATACCGCTTATCAGCAACTGATTTGATGAAGTTAACTGCTTTTTGATGATTAGGATTACGTGTATACATTTGAAAATCAAGCTCTGTTTCAAAATCACAAATAAGTACTACATCTAAAGCATCTTTTTCTTCTGGGTTAATCTGAATCCCCACTTCAACTGATTTAATTTCGCTAATTGTTGTTCGCAATCCTTCCAGGATCAGCTTTAGCTTTTCGGCATTTTTCTCTTTCGTTGCACCGGCTGCTTTTTCTTTTAGTTTCCACATTACAATATGGCGAATCATAATTACTCCTATTTAAATTGTTGATGGAATTATCGATTCTCGGCAAATGCCAAATCATTTGAATTCACACGATTTGATGCCTGCGATAGTATTTCAGGTGAGAAATTACCTACTGCCCACAAAAAGTATTTTGCCTGCTCCGGATTATTTGATTTTGTCCATTCATAAACCGACAGGTATCCTTCAGCAACCTGATCTAACTGAGGCTGCGACATGTTCTCTGAATTTGACAACGTTGGCACTTCCAAATTCGCGCCACTCGTTAATACATTAGGATTACTGATTTGATCCTTATTTGTTGAATATATGAGTGGCCACAGATATGGATCCCCATAAACAGCTTCAGCAATAGACCATAAGGATTCTCCCGGCGCAACTCGATGGTCCAAATATTCTTGCCTCTCTTCATTTGTAGATGTAGAAGTGGTTTCAGTTACAGCAGGTTTAAGTGTGCCAATTTGTGCGGTTAAATTAGTTTGTGAAATTGTATTATCTGATGGAGAAAATGATGCCGTTTGTGTAGTAGTATCAGGTCGCATCATAAACATAATCGCAAGAATAGCGATCATTACTAAAAAGGATGCTGCTGCATAAGACCATTTAAAAGAGCCGGATTCCTGTACACTCTCAATAAGTTCTACTTCATCTTTTTGAGGCGGAATAGCCTGAAAAGGATTTACTTTGGTTATATTCTTTTTTGGAGCGGGTTTTATTACCTCTGTACTTTTTTTACTTACTGGTTTTGAGCGCTCAACAATAAGTCCTTCATCTTCATCATGTGGTGAAGTTGATGGTGTTTCTATTTGTAAAACCGGGGGAATTCCCGTCGGTTTTTCTTTTTCCGGTTCCCCTTTAAGAATTCGAGGATTCATGTTTGCATAAGGCCGGTTTACATTTTCTCTCAGAGCTTTATAAGGCTTAAAGACGACTTTATTTTGCCCGGGAATCGTGATTTCTTCTCCGGTTTGTGGATTCCGTCCCGCACGTTCGTTCATCCAACGCAGCTCAAATTTACCAAACCCGGAAATACTTACAGACCCGCTACTTTGTAAACCTGATTCTATAATTTGAACAAGCTCATGAAGAAAATTATTAGTTGAATTTTGACTCTGATCAGATTGACTTGATATCTGTTCAATGTGTTGCTTAAAAGTAATTTTTTC
>JBGTFX010000500.1:0-3190 GCA_041747055.1 Balneolaceae bacterium | reverse complement strand
CAACTGATGTACATGAAAACCCCGCTGAAACAGCAAAAGACAAAGCAGAACCGACGTGTTATTTCCGGCGGAAAGCCTGCAGAACGGAAAAAGAAATTATCAGACATCTTTATTACCGACGGTGCTGCCTCAAGTCATGGCAGACCATTTGCAAAAAAGCAAAAATCAAAACTTCCGGCGTTTACCCCCTGGAAAGTTATTCTCGCAAGTGTCGTGATTGGTATTTGCGGGCTTATATATATAGGTCATGTATTTAGCACACAACAAGCACTAATGGAAGTTCATCAGCTCAAAAATGAGTTCAACAAAACTCAGCGACTGTATAACGAAAAACGCTTGGAGTATGATCGTATGGTTGGGCCCAAGCAGATTTATCAGCAGGCAAAAGAACGAGGTTTTGTAAATGCAGGGCCTGCAGATCAAATAATCTATCTCAAACGCTGATATGAAAGAACGCACTTCCATAATGGCGAGAATGTTTATCCTTATGGGACTGATTTTATTGGTCCCTTTTGCAATTCTTGTGCAAATTTTTCGGGTTAGCGTTGTTGAAGGTGATGGACTGCGTGAACTCTGGAGTTCACAGGCCATCGATTACATTTCCATTCCTGCTCAACGCGGCCAAATTTATGATGTAAACGGATCTTTACTCGCAACAAACTCGGTGGTATACAAAATTGCTGTAGATCCGCATTTTCCCGGAATAACACGTGATCATTTAAATACTATCGGCACTGTTTTAAGTCGGCATACGGATAGACCATCCTCTTATTATGCAAATAAAATTAAAAATGCTCCCTCCCACTCCAGATATATCGTCTTAGAGCGAAGTATTACCGTTCAGGCTTACGAAGACATTCGGGAATTGGGAATTCGAGGGGTAATATTAGAAGAGAACTATCGTAGAAATTATAATTTTGAATCCCTCTCTGCCCATGTTTTGGGTTATGTAAACCATAACATTGAAGGGATGACGGGGCTTGAATCGAGGTATAACAATCAATTAAAAGGACTCGCCGGAGTGCAGCAGGTACGTCGCGACCGTGCAAATAGAATTTTTTCTTACGTCGGAGCTCCGCGAAAAACTCCTCAGCAGGGTTTATCACTCCATACTACGCTTAATTCTTACATACAGGCAATTGCTGAGGAAGAATTGGAAGAAGGAGTAAAACGAAATAATGCCAAACAAGGAACGGCTATTGTGATGGACCCAAGAACCGGAGCTATTAAAGCAATGGCAAACTATCCCACTTTTAACCCCAACTTTCCTGCTACAATTGATTCCGAAAACCGACGCAATTTTGCCGTCTCTGACATGATTGAACCCGGTTCAACGTTCAAATTAGTTACGGCCATAGCTGCTGTAGAACAGGGAGTTGTTGATTTTGATGAGATATTTGAAACCCCGAAATCTGGAATGCTCCAAATTCGCGGACAATGGATGCGCGATCACGACCCTTTGGGTGATCTGGACTTTAGAGAGGTCATTGCCAAATCATCAAATATCGGGACTTCTGAAATTGCGATGAGAGTAAAACCTGAGACATATTATCAATATGCACGTAATATGGGTTTTGGTTCTCCTACAAATATTGACCTCCCAAATGAAATTGGTGGTCGTCTTCAGGAACCTTACAGATGGAGCGGAGTTACCCTCCCATGGATGTCCATTGGATATGAAGTACAAACTACGGCAATTCAAATCCTTCAGGCCTACGGCGCTTTTGCAAATGGAGGAATGATGATGAAGCCGTATCTCGTCAGTCATCTTACGGACCAGTACGGAAATGTAGTTGAAGAGAAAAAACCAACTAAAGTACGACAAATAGCTAGAAAAGAGACGATAGACAGGCTTCTTCCTGTTTTTAAATCTGTTGTAACAGATTCAGGTACAGCCGGATGGGCAGCTGTTGATGGGATGGAAATAGCAGGAAAAACAGGCACGGCTCAGAAATTAGTTAATGGACGATACTCCACATCATACCGCGCATCCTTCGCAGGTTTTTTCCCCGCAGATGATCCGAAATATGTAATGCTAATTATACTTGATGAACCTAAAACAAGCTTTTACGGTGGGTATACAGCAGGCGCTGTATTTAAAGAAATTGCAACTCGAATTGCCGGTCTTGATAGTGAAGTAAAACGAAGTACGCCGTTAGGAAGAATTGCTGAAATGGAACATAAAATTACACCAAAACTAACAGGGTTAACAGTGGATGGTGCTCGTGAACTTTTATCACTGCAAAATATCCCTTATAGAACCACTGGAACCGGAACTTATATCGTGCAACAAACACCTGAGTCCGGTGAAAATATCATTAACAATACAACTATTACTCTTGTTTTGGGAGATCTCAATTCTAATGACGTACAGGAAGGATTTGTAGTAATTCCCGACTTGCGGAATATGAATATGAGACAAGCAGCTTCTTTATTGAGAAACAATGGGCTCAAAATTGACATGATTGGTTCAGGTACCATCTACAACCAATTCCCTCTTGCAGGAGAAAGAATGCGAGAAGGACGAACCGTAACCGTTCGGGGAAAAGCTCGCTCTATGCAGCAAATCTCTCAGGTTTCACACCAGGTGAATAGATGAGAACATTTGACGATCTCATAGCATTTTGTAATCCAATTTCCGTTACAGGCACAGCACCTGACAGATTGGGTAAGCTATGTCAGGATTCCAGAAAAGTGGAAACCGGAGATCTGTTTATTGCAGTGAAAGGTTTTACTGTTGATGGACACGATTATATAGAAAAAGCAATCGAAAATGGAGCCTCAGTCATTATTTCTGAGAAACCGGTAGAGCTAAAATCGGGGATTTCGGTGATCCTTGTCAAAAATACCAGGACTCTTTTAGGTCCTCTGGCACAAATCATGGCCGGTAATCCTGCTAAAAAACTGACCATCATAGGAATAACCGGTACGAATGGAAAAACAACCGTTGCCACTCTAATTTGGCAAACTTTAACGTTACTGGGAGAAAAAACATCTCTGCTGGGCACAGTGGAAAAACGAATTAATGATGAGATAATCGAAAGCCGTCTCACGACATCTGATCCAATAGAATTGGCAGAGGATATGAAGAGAATGGTAGAAAAAGGCAGTCGATATTTAGTGATGGAAGTCTCATCACACGCCCTTCATCAAAATAGAGTTGATGGTATTCCATTTTATGTGGCTGTAT
>JBGTFX010000499.1:0-4605 GCA_041747055.1 Balneolaceae bacterium | reverse complement strand
AGGAAAGGATTCAGGAAATCAATTGACTCCTATTCTACATTTTATGAGAACGATCATTCTACCAAAACAGGTCTGACCGGTTATTTGAAAGATCGGGGTATAAAAGAGTTTTATGCTGTAGGACTTGCTACAGATTTTTGTGTGAAATGGTCCGTACTTGATGGAATTAAAGAGGGATTTAAAGTCCATGTAATTGAAGATGCTGTTCGTGGAATTGATTTAAATGGATCATTGGATCAATCATGGAAACAGATGAAAGAGGCCGGGGCTTCTGTTGTTCAGTCGAAACAGTTCCTTGATTGATTTGAGAGAAGTCATTAAAACAGAGTTTACAATTCTGGGTGCCGGTATTGCCGGATTAATGGTAGCTGATGAGCTTATAACCCGAAATAAATCTGTAGCTCTCATAGATGTAAATCAATTCGGTGAAGGTGCTTCATTTGCACCAAGAGTACTTATTAATCCTGCTACGGGCAGAAGGGCTAAAATAGCCTGGAAAGCCAAAGAGTGTATCAATGCTACAAATGAGGTCTTTGAGAGAGTTCGCAATCAATCAAATGTGGATTTCTATGTTAAAAATGGAGTCCTACGTCCTGCTCTAATGAAAAAAATGGGTAAGGATTTTAAAAAAGCCCCGGATAAATACGACTGGCCTTCAGCAGACTGGATTCAATGGCATGAAAAAGAAGATCTAGAATATAAGTACCCATATTTATCCAATACTTTTGGTGGATTATATATCTCGGAAGGATATACAATTAACTCACAATTGTTTTTAAAAGCGTTTCATCAACAACTTGCCAAAAATGGGTTGAAAAGCTTTTTCAATCAATCCTGTTCGATTGATGCTGATGTCGATGGAAATCATAAAATCAATTTAAAAAATGGCAACTGCATCCAAACACGCCACATAATTTTTGCCGTAGGTGCCGGAATATCTGGTTTTGATGAGTGGACATATTTACCACTTGAACGTGTAAAAGGGCAAACGTTAACTGTGGAGTTTGAAAAAAAACTTCCACTAACTCACTCTATTTCAAGCATGGGATATTTTGCATTTGATCCAAAAGTCCCAAACCAACTGGTGATTGGAAGTACGTATGAACATCATTTTGATCACGAAAAACCTGATGAAGAAGGAAAGGAGACACTTTTAAAAAAACTGGATAAAACGTTACCGGGTTATACTGAGTCCATATCAAAAATGAATCAATGGAGTGGAGTGAGAATAACTACACAGGATCATCAACCCGTTATTGGCACACATTACAGCCAAAAGCATTTACACATCATCACGGGATTGGGATCAAAAGGAATGATTTACAGCAAATACCTTTCAAAAGAGCTTTGTGATCACCTAATAGATCAAAAACCGATTTCACCTGAGGTTAATGTAAATCGGTTTTTATAGTTTATTAATTCGGCTGTATAATTGCGGCTTCTGAAGATACAATCGTAATTCCGATCAGTGCAATCATAATGAAAAGGTTAATAAACAGGTTGATGGTATCAATAACTGCTTCCATTTTATATGTAGTTTGAGTCTCATAATATTGAGCAAGCTGCCTGGCATTTTCTCGTAGCGCTCCAGATTCAGCTCCCAACCTGAACCGACTTATAGCAGTAGTACTAAATACATTGGTAGCTTCTATCGATTCAACAAGCCCGGCCCCATCTTTCAGCATCATTTTAATCGCTACCTCTTTCACTCGTTTTTCCATGTATTTATTTCTACAAGCTTCTGCAGCAACCCTAATTACATCAATGTTTTGACCTGAGCCGCTATAAAGCGTATAGAATACACGCGCAAAAATTTCAATACTGGTTTTATGAAGTAAGTCACCAATCACAGGGATTTTAATGATGTACTGATCAACTACTAATCCTCCTTTAGGGGTTTTTGCATACCATATAAAAACTCCCACAGGAATAATAAAGGCTAATAGAATTTCGATCCACCAAGCCTGTAGAAAATAACTCCATTCGAGGGTGGCGGCAGTCATAGGAGGAAGTTTGATGTCGAATTCCAAGAACATTTCGGCTGTAGCAGGGAAAATATATCCTACATAAAAAAGAACAGTAGCAATAACGGCAAGAACGGTAACGGTAGGCATCAACAGTGAACGACGCAGGTTCTTTTTAAATTCGGCATCACGTTCAAGAAATTTAGCCGTACTTTCGAACACTAAAGCCATGTTACCTGAAGTAGAGGCAACACTTAGCATATAAGCAGCAAATTTACCGAATACGTCTTCATGTTTTCCATAAACTTCACCCCCCTCTTTACCGTCTTTTAAATCCTTTTGAATTTCCTTGATAACATCCTTCATCTTTTTGTTCTGAGTATCCTCATATAAAAGATCAAGGATCTCATCGTAAGGAAGCTGTTGCTTCAGAAGATCGGCAGACAAACTTACAAAGGTTACAATATCTTGAGTGGGCACTCCTCCTTTAAAATCAAAAAGCTTTTTATTGATTCGATCAACTTTATAACCGAGCTTAGTTAACGCTCTTTCTAACTCCTCTTTATTATAAGCTTCTTGCTCTCCCTTTATTTTTGGCTTCCCGTTTCTTTGTGCTTTGTATTCAAATACTTGCTTTTTTTCGAGTGCAAGGACTTTTACACCATTCTTTTTCACCAGTTTATCAACCTTACTTTGAGCTTCTTTCTTACTTGGGGCTTCAAATTCGGTTTTAATAGCCTTACCGGCTTTGGATGTGGCTTTTAATCGAAACTTAGGCATTCGGAGCGTTCTATTTTTATTTTGGAAAAAGCACTTTATTTATAGTAATAGAGTAAATAAATGCCCATCTGTGACAGAATTTATTTATTAAAATCTCTAATTCCTGTTAATATACATTCTTCCCCTAAGAATTCAACCCATTTAGACCTGATTTAGAGATTTACTGAATTAATAGTTAAATCTTTGTCGGGTGAACGCTTTTACATTTTCACCATCTTGACGAGCAGGACGAAAACGCCATTGTAGAGCAGCTTTTAAAACTGCATCCATTAAACCATACTGAACAAAAGGAAGAATTTCGTATTCACCATTTGTGTATTTTCTAATTTCCATAATGGATGCCTCTTCAACATCACCGTTTTCATCAACTAAAAAGTTGACTATCATTTCGAGGTTACCACGAAGCTCTGAAGGAACTTGGTCTGGTGCACTGGCTTCAACAATTCGGATAACCGTTGGTGGGATTTGTGGATTCCCCACTATTCGTGCCTCAGCTCCATCAAACCCACTTCCGTCTCCTGGTTCTAAATCAGGCATGTCAGGCAAATCCGCCACCTCATCTATTTCTAATTCATATTCAATTATTTCATCATTAGGAACAGGTTGTGGGATAATGGGTTTTGGCGGTGGCGGTGGTGTAGATCTTTGCTGAGTAATTTCAATTTCATCAATTAACACCTGTCGATCCGGTAAATCCACATTATAAACGTAAACCTCTCCTCTCTCCTGAGGCCAAAATTTGAAGGTCATTAAAACAAGAATTTGAGCAATAAGAATTGATAAAAGAAATCTGTTGCGATAGTCAATTTCAGATAATCTTCTATTTCTATTGGAGCGAGACAATGATAATACCTTTATGGATTAAAATATATGACTGGTTTATGGTGTAAAATATAGGCGGTAACAGAAGATATGCTTAAACGTTATTTAAGACTCTTTTCTTATAAATCCATTTTGTGAATTCAAATGTTCAACAGCCGCTTCCTTTGAGCAGTTTAAAAGATTCATAACAAGTGCTGTTTTAACATGCCCGCCAGATAATAAAAGCAATTCCTCCGCTTCGTCATACGAACATTCCGCAAAAAACATCACAATTCGTTTTGCTCTTTCCTCAAGTTTGTTATTTGTAAGCTGAAGATCTACCATCACATTCTCATACACTTTACCCAAACGAATCATAGCTCCTGTGGTAAGCATATTAAGAACCATTTTTTGTGCAGTGGCACTTTTCATTCTTGTACTACCCATAATTACTTCAGGTCCAACAGGCACATCAATCATAAAATCTACATCAATATCTACCTGGTCGGCTGAAACGGTTGTTATAAAGATAGTTTTTGCCCCACGATTTTTTGCTTCTATAATAGCTCCATGCACATAAGGGGTTCGTCCGCTTGCAGCCAGTCCTACAATAACATCCTTTTCTGTAACTTGTATTTCATTTACCGCATCTACACCATAACCTACTTTGTCTTCAGCTCCCTCCTTTGCCTGAAACATCGCTTCTTTTCCACCGGCCATAAAAGCCTGAACCAAATCCGGATCTGTTCCAAAAGTAGGTGGACATTCAGAAGCATCAAGAACACCTAGCCGGCCACTTGTTCCGGCACCAAAATAGAGAAGCCTTCCTCCCGCTTTTATTTTTTCAGTGATGCAATCAATTGCAGCAGCAATTACATCCAAACGTTTTTCAATTGCCGGAGCAACTTTTTTGTCTTCATTATTAATTAAAGCAACTATTTCCACACTAGTTGCAACATCAATATTTAATGTATCGGGATTTCGTTGCTCGGTTAATAGAGTACTTAATTTATTAAATAGAACACGATTTTTTTCAGCCATAATTTACTACTGCTTTAGA
>JBGTFX010000498.1:0-5904 GCA_041747055.1 Balneolaceae bacterium | reverse complement strand
CAGGTAAAGAAGTGACCAGTAAAGAGAATAAGGAAGCCAATGAGCTCGAAAGTCAGCTCAATAAAAATATCGAGACGTTGCTCAAGCCCATTTTAAACAAGATTAAACTTTCGGGCGGACAAGTTCCCCAGCAGCAGCTTATGCAGCTTTCATCAGCGGCACATCAGATGTTATTCAACAGAATGGTGTACAATTTGGCCGTTAAGATTGGAGTTAAAGATATAAGTGAACTTTTAAGTGAAGATGATGTAGAAGAATTGCAGACATCACTCAGTAACCAGTTACAGATTGTGGATCAGTCTGCCCAGGAAGGTGGTGAAAAAGAAGAGAAGTAAGCCTATTTAGTAGATTTTTTTCAACAGAGAACTAAACATTGCGGGGAATTATGAATTCGATCTTCAAACATGCAGTTGTTGCGCTGGATTTATCAGAAGCGAGTGGATTAATAGTAGAATGTGTGTCAACATTTCAGAAACTGGGTACGAAGAAACTGACACTCGTAACCGTCTTTCCTGTGCCCCACGGACAGGATGTTTCCGAGCTTGATACAAGCAAAGAACAGAAACAGTTGGAGGGTTATAAAAACCGGCTTGAAGAACAGGGGTTTGAGGTCGATATCCATATAAGGGCAGGTATTCATTATTATCCGCCTGCTGAAATTGTAGAAGCGGCAGAAGATGTAAACGCTGATTTTATCGTAATTAGTAACCGCGGTTCAAGTAAAGTTGTTGAGCTGAAAGCAGGCGGGACATCAGCTGAAGTGATGCAACGATCACGATTTCCGGTATACCTGATAAATATTGATATCGAAAAAGGGCAGGAAGACCCCAATGAAAGAGTGATGAAGCTTCCACATCCTTGTGAAAGTGCATTGGATCATGTTTTATACGCCACTGACTTTTCTGATAATGCCTACCGCACGTACAAGATATTGCGTGATATGGAAGGTAGTGGTGCGATAAAGAAAATCTCAATTATCCATGTTCAGGGTGATTATGCAATTGCACTGAAAGATCCAATCAGCCGGGATGATTTAAATGAAAAGAATCAAGAGCAGCTCGAAAAAATCCGCAATAAGTTTTCTGATCGTGTGCGGGAAGATGTTGATTTGATTATTACCTATGGAACTCCATTTAAGGAAATTGTTGAAAAAGCCGAAGAAGTTGGCGCAACGATGATTATGATGGGAAGCCAGGGCGAAGGATATGAACCGAGCGAATATATTGGAGGTGTAAGCAGCAAGGTGACGCGACTCAGCAAATTCCCCGTGCTTCTAATTTCACCTGAACGGGAACCGGTTTCGGCTTGATGAACTATGGATTACAAAGAGTGGACAGGTAAATAACGACATCAAAATTTCAGGTTTACTAAAGCTCAGAAATAATCTCTCGAATTTGGTTTGCGTTTTTGGCTCCCTCAATGGCATTATGATTGAAAACCATAAAGTAGTGATAATTTTCACCCGCCAATTCCGCCCATTTCTTACCTAATTTATTTTTGGCGATGCTGTCCGAATTGTCACGGTCATCTCCTTTAGTTTCAATGATTACCACATTACCTTTTTCCGTGTAGATTAAAAAATCGGGATAGTGATTGCTTTTAAAACCGTTGATAGCAAACCCTTTGCCTCTTTCAAGATTTCGGTGCCAAAATTTTACATTATCAAGGTTGTGGATTTTTAGCAGGATTTCTTCCTCAAACTTGTTAATGGAAGCCTCTCTTTCATAAAGTGACCTGCTGATGCTGGGTGCTAAATTACCCGGTGTAAGCTGTACTTTCAGCTTGAAGTTTGGATTAGTTTTAATCTTCTTTGTATCTACTTTCTTTTGGAACTCTTTTTCAGCATGTGCATCTGCCAAGGCCCGGATTTTTCGTTTTATAAGATCCTTATAGGTGTATTTATTTTGCACGCAGTGGATGAGCTGCTCACTGTTCATATCATTTAAGATTCTACTAACATATGCCTTGATATCTTCTTCAGGGATTGGGTAAATACTGCCAATAAGTTCAATCAACGAATGAGCTACATTTTTTACCTGCTTTTCTTTTGGCTGAGATCGTATATAATCCACCAACGGTTCTCGAACCCTGTTATCTTCAATTCTGGCAAAGGATGGTGTTGATTGGCCTTTTCCGCTGTCTTCCAGGTCAACTTTATAGAGTTCAGATTCCAGCTGCGAAAAATTAATCTCTGTGTTTTGATTGCTGAGCCTAAAATCTTCAAGCAAATAATTTTGTTCTAAGGGCACAAGTTCTGACTCGGTACCAAACAGCTCGTTTCCGGCTCCTTTTATCTCAATAAAAAACTGGGGAAGCTCAAGGTTCAGTGCTTCCTCCTTAAAATGGTCTTTCATTCTATACATAGTTACCTTCGCATGTTTGAGATCATTGTATTTTTCCGCTTCCGAATCTCCTGTATCTTTAATTTTTCTCTCAAATTCTTCACTTTCTTTTACGGCAGTTTCCTCGATATCAGAAACAATTTCATCCTCTTCTTCCAACTCTTCAGAATTATCAGAGCTAAATTGAATTCGATTCGTTTCTATGAGCTCATCTTGTTCCACTAAAGTTTTATCCTCTCCTTCCCCCAATACCAATTGCTCTAATGGATCTGATGAGGTTTCTTTCGAATCTGATTTTCGATCTTTCTGCCTATAATCTCTTTTACTAAAGCCCGATGCCTGTAAAGCACCCACAATATTGTCAAGTGTTTCGGCAAACTGGTTGGATGCCGTAAGTACATAAGATAGATTCAGTAACGGAGAGTTATGTTTTGCCACATAAGGCTGTCGTAATACTCTCCCCAAAATCTGTTCCACATCTACAGCAGAAGAACGGTTTGCCAGGGATGCTAAAATGTAGGCAAACGGACAATCCCAGCCTTCTTTAAGAGCATTAATGGTGATAATGTATCGAACCGGACAATCTTTCGACATCAAATCCACTCCATCCAGATCATTAATATTTGCCGTTTTAATGGCGATTTGTTCTTTCGGGATTTTAAGTTCTAAAAGTTGTTCTTTGATTTTCGTAAACGTAGTTGAATCATCATCCCGGTCTGCTTGAGCCTGAAATAGCACAATTGGGCGAATGTATTTTCCACCTTCTTTTTGTTCTTGTTTGGCTAAGCGCTCTAATTTACTCTGCAAATGAAGGGCACTGTTTACCACTTCTGTTTTATCGTGATGATTATATACGATAACCGGAAGCTTTACCATATGCTCTCGCTTCAAAGCCATTGCCGAGGCTGTTGAAATGATATTGCTGTTATCTTTTGGTGTAGCCGTAAGATCCAGGATGAAACTTGGCCGCAGATCCTTAAGCATTTCAACACTTAAATCGGTTTCCGCATTGTGGCTCTCATCCAGAATCACAACGGGGTTTAATTTTCTTATCACATTAATAAGTGCTGTTTCGTCAGTGCCTTCTAAAATATGAGCACCCAATACAGAAGAATCTGCAAAACTGGCAAGTTGACCGTTTTCCTCAAATACTTTTCGATCTTCTTTTCTTCTGGCACGAAGACTGGCAAAACTCATCACAAAAATACTAATCTGCTCTTCAACTACCGTTGGATTAAAATTCGCCCCCTGCAAAAGATCATCTTTTTTATATACACCTACTCGATGGTTGAACAACGAATTTAGTTTTTGGCGATAGGGATGATCCGGGTCTGAAAGCGCATCATACGCCTGGTCCAATAAGTTTCTCCAGGGTACCAGCCAAACAACGGCTTTGGGTTTATTGGTATCAAACGCGTTAAAAATAGTACGTAGGGCGTTTACGGCAATAAAGGTTTTTCCGCCGGCTGTGGGTACTTTTATACAAGCATGAACCGCGCCGGGTACATTATTTTTATATGGACGCATCCCATCTCCCGTCACAGGATTATAAGCTCCAATTTTATCTTCCCAGAACCGATTGAACGCTTGGGCATAATCATGATCTTCCTGCACGTATTCTAAATACAGTTCCAGATCATCTAATACATCTTGTTGATAGGGTTTTAGCTCCATTTTCAGTCCTTATCTTTTCCCTTTTTAATCATCTTTTTTACTTCCTTATCAAAATCAGATTCAAACTCCTGATCCTGTATGACCCGAAATTTAGAATACTCTTTAGCCGCTAATTTCTTTGCCACTTTTGATGAAATATTGCCGGGATTATCCAGCACTTCGTAATCATTAAATTTCAAAAAGGAATCAAGTCGTTCTATCCAATCCCGCATCTTCATTGGAATACTTCGTTTGGCTTGATTCTCAGCATAATCCAGATACATTGATACAATTCTGTTTAATTCATCAATCTCCACTTTTTCCAAGTAGTTTTTGGCTACTTCTGTATCGGATTTCAACACTTTTCCCTTTGGGGCATTCTTCCAGGTTGTTAAACCCATATTTTTCTTTTTAGCATCAGCCCTGGATTCTATAATCTCTGCCGCAGTCTTGCCTGTAATGGCCCAATGGAGTTTATTCTGAACTTTTTGAAAGAATGTGCGAGTGATTTTCGCATTAGGGTCATAATCAATACTGCACTCTGCATAAATATCTGTAATTTTTTGATAGAACCTCCGCTCAGAAGCTCTGATCTCCCGAATGCGTTCCAGCAGTTCATCAAAATAGTCTTTTCCAAAGATCTTATTCCCTTGCTTCAGCCGTTCATCATCCAGGGCAAAACCTTTTAGTATAAATTCACGAAGAACTTTGGTAGCCCAGATACGAAATTGTGTGGCTTCAGATGAGTTGATCCTATAGCCTACGGATATAATAGCATCCAGGTTGTAATACTCAATAGTTCGTTTAACCTCTCTTTTTCCCTCTTTTTGAACTGTCAAAATTTCTTTGACAGTTGCGTTTCGCTTTAATTCACCTTCCTCAAAAATGTTATTAAAGTGATAACTAATATTTTGCTTTGATGAGTTAAAAAGTGCGGCAATCGCGTTCAGGGTCAACCATACCGTTTCATCCTGTATATTAACCTCAACATTAACATCTCCGGCGGATGATGTATATAGGATGAAATTCGTTTGATTTTTTGATTCTTCAGCCATTTCTAAAACCTCGAAATATCTCTTGGGATTTTCTTGAAGATGATGTTACGGCTCTGCAAAAATTCTTTGGACAGCAAGCAATTATCTGCATAAATCACGTACTGATCTGCTTTTTGCTTGATGGTTGCTAAAAAGTCATGATTGAGCGTAGTTATGGACTCCTTTTCGTAAAAGAAGTAGTAATCGGTTTCATCTTTGGTGCCTAGGTAATGATAGAGCGCCATCGCTTTATCGTCCGTTTTACACACCCCTAAATCCCCTCTCAAGAGGGGACTTTTAGTTTCGCTGTACCATACGTACTCGCGAATGCGGGATTCTTCTACCTCTTCGTTCAAAAGGTCATTTTCGTCAAACAGTGCTTTACCTAATTTGTAATAATCGAAACTGCCGCCGGTTCCTTTGGTTTTCTTTTTGCCGTTTCCGTAGCCATTCATCACCCGCCTTACCCGCTCAGCGGTAATGGAATTGGCATATTCTTCCATTTCTACCAAAATGAATTTTCGATTTCCGCCATCTTCTGCATTTAGATTTTGAACGGCGTGTGCTGTTGTGCCTGAGCCTGCGAAGGAGTCTAAAACTATATCATTTTTATTTGTAGCAATTTGTAGAATTCGATTAATTAATCTCTCAGGTTTTGGAGTTTCAAATGGGAATGAACCTTTCTTGATGATTTTTTTTAAATCCTGCTTTGCTTCTTGATTATCTCCAACTTCTTCACGAAGCCATAAAGTTAGTGGAACAATTCCATCCTGTACTTCATGTTGAAATTTTTTCAATGAAGGGACATTTGACCCTTTTTTTCCAAACCAAATTCGATTATCGTCAACCAATTCTTGAAATCTATCTTTTGAAAC
>JBGTFX010000497.1:0-5413 GCA_041747055.1 Balneolaceae bacterium | reverse complement strand
GCGTCCGGCCTACTTAAAAACCATACAACCTCTAATTTTAATTACGACTTTAATCGTGAGAATATCGTCCTAAATTCCTCCGAATCGGAGTGGATTGCAGAACAAACGATTGGCAGATATGACTTAAGCATTTATGAAACTAAAATCATTCGAGGTAATGTAATTGGTTCTCTGCAAAGTACTATAGCAGATTTCAGCCTTCAAACAGAGGCGGGATCTATGACGTTGGATAGTGAAATTACTTATACCAATATTCCCAGCTATACATTTAATATAAATGTTGATTCTCTCAACATTTCAACAATTGCAGGTGATACCCTATACACTTCTTTGCTCAATGGTTCCATTTCGGTACGTGGTGAGGGATTGGATAAAAGTGCCACTATAAACGCTACTATGGATTTTGAAAACAGTTCGTTTAATCATCTAAATCTCTCTAACGTAACAGCCGAGCTAGACTACTTAAACCAACAGCTGAATTACTCTGTTTCACTTGCTGATAATGGGTCTGAGTTTGAAGCAGATGGCCGTTTTAGTTTAGTCGACGACTACTATACCCTTACCACAGATGGGATGATTAGAAGAATGGATTTGGCAAAATTCATCATTAATTCACCCTATAATTCATCTCAGTTTACAGGAGGGTTTTCCGCTAATATTCAAGGAACAAATGTAGATGATATTTACGGCCGTTTAAGTCTTGAAATTTCTGAATCTTACATTAATGGAGATACACTGCGGCCCCATCAACTGTATGTTGATATTGATTCTCCGAATCAACAAAGAAGACAACTTCGGTTTACAAGTTCCTTTTTTGATGGTGAAATGAGTGGAAATATCACTCCTACTCAAATAGAAAAGATGGCATTACATTGGAGCGATTATCTAAAACAGAGATTTTCTGATGAAATCCTTTTTACAGAAGATATTGTCTTTTCACCCATGGACTTTGAGGATGATTATAAAATAGCTCTTGATGGCCATTTTACAATTAAAGATTTGAAACTACTCCGAAATTACTTCCCTGATCTGCCAGAAATGGAAAGTAATGCAATAATTGCATTTTCTGCCAGTGCTGCCAGAGATGAGCTTTCATTCGACTCCTCTTTTAGGGACAGTGAATTACGATATAAAGATAGTTTCCTTCAAAATGGGAATGTGACATTGTCAGGAATTTTCTTGTACAGTGATGAATTAAAATCAAATAGTACACTAAATCTCTTACTTGAAGCACAAAGCGTCAATTTATTTGATCAATATGATCTAAACGGAGTGTCGTTTACCACAAACATGCGGAACGACACTATTTCCGTTACACAAAACATCAATAAACTAGCAGATGACCTCTCCTATAACAGCTCATCAATTATTACTCTTTTTGATGATCGTTTTAATCTGCAAATTGGAAGTTTCTATTTAGGTAATCCATCATACGAATGGGAAACCATTGGCGACACAAAAATATCTTACGGTGAAGACGGAAAACTTACATTCGAAAATTTTTCTATTGCAAGCGCAACAGACCTTTTTGAGATCAACGGAACGTTCAGTAATTCCCCGGAAGACTCCGTTAAATTTGTTATTCAAAATTTTGAATTGAGTAGAGTTTCCGATTTAATAGCCGGCCGACTACAATTTTCAGGAACAATAGATGGATCGTTTATTACTCGTACGCTTACCAATGTCCCTTCCATTCAGGGAAACATAAATGTAAAAAATGGTACCCTCAACAACAGGGTTATTGGAGACGTGTCGCTGAATAGCACCTATAATACCGAACAAGACCGGTTCGATACCAACATCCATATCTATACCAATCCAGAGCGGTATTCTACCTATTTGGAGCAGAATAATAATATTGGATACGACATGCATTTTAATGGGTTTGTAAAAGCTCCAAATTCAGCAAATTCAGAAGAATATTTATTCAATTTCGATGCCGATTTTAAACAGATTGACATGTGGATTGTTACCGCAATTGTGCCAAATATAGTCTCTGAGATGGAAGGGGCCTCATCAGGTACAGGCTATATTCGGGGTAGAAATGCTGAAGATTACGACTATCACGCAACATTTGATTTTACTGATGTATATGGTAAACCACTTTTTACCAATGTGGATTACTCACTCAGTGGAGATCTAATATTTAATCGGTCTGAAGGACTACTCTTTAATGATATTATTTTAACAGATACACGTGGTGGTACAGGAACTCTTTACGGTCAAATTGATCTGAACGATTTCAAACCCGGAGCCCGGTACAATTTAACTCTGGATCTGAATAATCTTCATTTTATGAATAACCTGCCGGATCCGAATGTTCCTTTTTATTCAAGTTTATTTGGTACGGGTCAGGCAAAAATTACCGGTACAGGGCAAAGTCCTTTTATACGCACTACACAAGCAGTTCAACTTTCATCAAGATCCAGAATTGCCATACCACTAACTGTTGAAACTGAATTTGAGCAAGACCGAAGGTTCATTCAGTTTGTAAATTCCTTCGATTTAACTGATCCATCAGCTTATATCGAAAATGGTAGAAATGGAGATGTCGAAGAGGAACAGCAAATAGATTTAACTTTTGTTGAGCTGTTTTCAATGGATTTGCAATTTACAGCACCTGAAGAGATAAACGTACAGCTAATTTTTGATCCGGTGACCAATGAGGTGCTAAACGCTACTGGTTCAGGTCAGGTCCGTATTATTCTTGAGGATCAGGACGTAAGTATGTTTGGACGATTTAACATCCAAAGTGGAGATTATCAATTTGTTGGTGGAGATATTCTCACCCGACGATTTTCACTCGAAGAAGGAGGTGTTATCAGCTGGCAGGGTGATCTTGCCGATGCCGATTTGAATATAAACGCGGCGTACAGATCACGGCCAAATGTCACCAGCTTAATTGGATCTCAGGCAACGGAACAATCATTTCAAAGAATTCCAATCGACTTAATTCTTGAAATTGGCGGTACAATCAGCTCTGTTGAAAACGATTTTTATTTTAGAATACCATCTGGAATTGATGGAACTCTTGATCCACTTATATCTGCCCAAATCAATAGAATAAATCAAAGCGAAGATGAAAAGCTGCTGCAATCTTTTGCAATTCTATTGACAGGTAATTTTATTCCGAATGTATCGGCTGGCGGCTTGGGTGAAGGAGTAACTGGAACATCAGCTATTGTAAATCCATTAATTTCAAGTCAAATTATTAGTCCGCTTTTATCCGATCAAATCAACTCCATTTTAAGTGACGACGTAGTATTTGATGTAGATGTTAATATCACGCAAAATAGATTTTCCGGGCCTGATGAATTTGAATATGGTGTTGATCTTGATTTTGCACTTCGCCTTTTTAATGACCGTTTTATTCTTCGCAGGGAAGGTCAGGTAGCAGGTCAGCGAACTAATATTGGAGATTTAGGAGCTACTTACAGAATAAACCGTATATTTTCTGTAACTGCTTTCCACAGGCAAGATTTTGCAACTACGAGCAGAAGCAGCGAAGATGAGCTAAGAGGCCAAACCCAGGAGATGAACGGAGTTGGTGTTGAGGCTGAGTTCCAGTTTAATACATGGCAAAATCTTCGTGCTCGAATTGCAAATGGTTTTCGCAAATTATTTGGATTAAAAGAAAAAGATAACTCCGTATCAGAAGATGATTTACAGCAGATGACTGCTGAATCAAACTAATTAGAATACACTTTAGAAAATTCACAAATGAGTAAGAACAACTTAAGTTCAATTGAAAAACAGATCATAGAGACATTAAAAAAGTACCCCGATGCATCAATTCCAACACCTATTATGAGAGATGCTCTGGGCCTTTCCACTAAAAAAGGTGATAAGAAATTAAAACAAGCCATTAACAGGCTTAAGCAAATAGACAGAATTCGCGTCACAAAAGGCAACCTTATTCGCCTGAACGAAGTGGTGGTAAAAGAAAAAGATACACTAACCGGAGTGCTGGATGTTACCAGCCACGGCGATGGTTATGTTATAGTTGAAGGCCGGGATGAGGACATAAAAATTCCCAGTCGGCAAATGGGTACTGCGCTTGATAGAGATGTGGTAGAAGTAAAACTCACCGGCTATCACAAAAAAAGCAATAAAGCCATCGGTAAAATTGAATCTGTAGTAAAGCGTGCCAAATCTATTTTTGTAGGAACATTAGTAAGCGAATCAAAAGACACGTATTTAATTAAACCGGATCAGCAATCATCCAGGGTTGATTTTTACGTAGACCCCAATGATCTAAACGGTGCTAAGCCGGGCGAGAAAGTCACCTTCTCTCTCGTTAGCTGGGAGGATATTCGCAGTTATCCTCGCGCATCCATTTTAAGCAGACTGGGAGAATCCGGTACTAATGATGCTAATATTTTATCCATTTTAGCAGAAAAACAATTTCAGGCAGAATTTCCGCCTGAGGTAACTAAATTTGCTGAAGGCATTCCCGACGAAATATCAGAACAGGAAATTGCAAGGCGACGAGATATCAGAGATGAGGTGGTTCTGACCATTGACCCTGCTGATGCAAAAGATTTTGATGACGGACTAAGCATAAAAATTCTAAATAATGGGAATTATTATTTAGGCGTGCATATTGCTGATGTAACTCATTATATGCCTCGCGAAACCCCCTTGGATGTGGAAGCCTATCACCGGGGAACCAGTGTTTACCTTGTAGACCGGGTTATACCCATGATGCCAGAGCGCTTAAGTAACGGACTTTGCAGCCTTCGCCCACATGAAGATAAACTGGCGCACAGTTGTTTCATGGAAATAGCTCCCAATGGGGATTTAGTAAATCATACCATAGAAGAGACGGTAATTCACTCCAGACAACGGTTTGTTTATGAAGAAGTGCAAGATATTTTGGATGGGAAAAATACTCACCCGTTTGAAACACAATTAAAAATCTTGCAAACACTCGCTAATATTTTACTGGATAAAAGATTTCGCGAAGGATCCATTGCATTCGAAACCCCCGAACCGAAATTTGTGCTCGATAAATCAGGAAAACCCATTGATGTAATTGTTAAAGAGCGAATTTTTGCCCATAAATTGATCGAAGAGTGTATGCTTATGGCAAATAAAACGGTTGCAAAACATGTGGAAGGATTACGAACAAAAGAGTCGAAAAATGATCATCCTTTCTTTTACCGTGTTCATGGACAACCTGACCTTGAAAAGCTTAAAAATATTAAAGAAACAGCTAAACCATTGGGCATCAATTTGGTATTAGATGGAAAAATAACCTCTAAAAAAATTAATGAGCTTCTCAAAGAGGTGGAAGGAACAACCGTTGAAAATATTATAAATGGTTTGATGCTCCGCGCAATGTCTAAAGCAGAGTATACGCCAAAGAATATTGGACATTTTGGGCTTGGTTTTTCAAATTACGCACACTTTA
>JBGTFX010000496.1:0-3618 GCA_041747055.1 Balneolaceae bacterium | reverse complement strand
GCTGGATTCGTGAACAGGCGCAAAATCCAGGCTCACATCTGGGGAAAGTTCTACGATTGACAGAAGATGGGGAAGCACCTGATGATAATCCATTTGTTGATGATGAAAGATATTTACCGGAAATCTGGTCTTTAGGTCATAGAAATATTCAAGGCATTACCAGGGAAAATGAATCAGGCAGAATTTGGGCAAATGAACATGGGTCACGTGGGGGAGATGAACTGAATTTATTAAAACCCGGAGAAAATTATGGATGGCCTGAAGCGACATACAGCAGGGAATATCATTATCCCAGAATTACCGGCTTTACTTCATTGCCGGGAATGGTGGATCCAAAAGTTGTTTGGACTCCTGCACAAGCACCAAGTGGATTAGCATTTTACACAGGTGAACATTTCCCCGAATGGCAAGGAGACCTTTTCAGTGGCGGACTTGTAGGAGAACAGGTGAGGCGAATTATTTTGGATGGTGAAAGTGTGGTAGGTGAAGAGGCATTGAATATTGGCCAACGAGTTCGTGATGTACGGCAGGGTCCTGATGGTTTTCTGTACATTGTAACGGATCATGAAGAGGGCGGGTTGATCCGAATTATACCTGCAGCACAAACTGAATAATGAGAAAATAAACCAGGAAAGGTTACATGTACCTTTCCTGGAAAATTTCATTTTCTAATACTTAGCCGGTGATCCACTTTCGGGAATGGATTCAAGAATAAACTCACGAATGTGTTCATTGGAAGATTCCAAATCATCCTGACGAAGATACATCATGTGACCTGACCGATATCCCTCAAAACGCAGTCGATCTTTCAGTTTACCGCTTCTGTCCATGTTCCACATCAGGTATTTGGCTGAAAAATAATCAGTTGCCCCATCAAAATAACCCGATTGAATCATGGTATGTAGAAATGGATTTTGTGCCATTGCACTTCTAAGATCATCTGCAGTAGAATCTCCGCTGTTATCCCATGGACGAACCGGGCCAAATATGTTGTATTGTAAATCTGTTTTATAGTTTAGATGCTCCCTAAGATAGTGATTTATAGCCGGTGTAAACGAATGGTTCCATGAAGTTAGAGCAGGATCATGATCATATCTATCACCTGAATCCGATCTGTCAATTCCCCGGTAACGGGAGTCGAGCCGGCCAACGGTTAGCCCTTGATCACGAAGCAACTCTTTCCAGAAAAAAGAGGAAGGCAGAGTCATATTGTGGTTTAAAACGTGCTGCTTATCAATACCTGAAAAGTAGGCTACCCTTTCTGCAATTGCATCTTTAGTTTCATCATCAAGAAAACCGCCTCTTGCTACTGCCGGCAGATATTCGTTGATAGTGAACTCTTCAACCATTGGAAGGATATCGTACAGATCCTGTGATTGCAGGTCTTCACTGAGTGCATTATGATACCACGCCGTAGCTGCATAGTAGGGAAGTTTAAGAATTTCTGATCGCGGAGTCATTGCCGGTGGTTCTAATCCCATTCCCGTCGGGGAAACCAAAATCACGCCATTGAGATACATCCAGTGTGAGTTCTGTAACTGACGTGCTAATCCACCCACCCGGGTTGTGCCATAGCTTTCGCCTTTTAGGTATTTTGGCGAGGTCCATCGATCGTATCGTGACACAAAATTATCAATCCATTCTGCCAGATATCGGATATCGGCATTCACACCAAAAAAAGTACTTCTATCTACTTCATTATCTAAAATTCGAGAGAACCCTGTATTTACGGGATCTACGTACACAATATCGGCCACATCAAGAATTGAATGATTATTTTCGATGACTCCATAAGGTTGAACCGGATAGCCTTCATCATCAATAGCCAGGAAGCGGGGACCGGTATAACCGATGTGCATCCAAACAGAAGCCGAACCGGGGCCGCCGTTAAAAGAGATGACTAATGGCCGGCTTGCTTTATCATTTACATCTGTTCGTTGATAATACACATAGAAAAGAGACGCAATTGCTTTCCCGGCGTCATTCCAAACAGGCTGGGTTCCTGCGGTGGCAGAATAAGGAACCTGTTGGCCTTTGATGGTTACCTGGCTTTGTGTGGTTATAGAACTGTCAGGATCAATTACTCGCTCTTGGGCTTGAGTATGCAGAGGCATAATCAGCAGAACAACAACAAAAGCAGCTACAATGGAAACAGAAAATTGACGGTTAATTTGTTTCAATAGAGTCATATACAGAAGTGTATTTAGTGTGAGACATCGATTTAATTGTCGGAATATAATTCTGTAGCGTTGGATGGACAAATCAGTTGATGTAAAAAAATAATTCTACTAACCGGAATTAATCTTTACTCCCGCTATACATCTCATATTCCAAAAGCCTGCACTCGAGCGTAGCATTGTAGTACATTTGTTTGCTCGATGTTCTTAAGCCCACTTTTTTCCCAAGAGCGTTATTTCCGGTAAATACATATCCCCATTTGCCCGGACACTCTGATTTGAAAAAATCTCCAATCTTTTTATAAAGCGGACGAAGATCCTCATCTGCATCCAATCGCATTCCATAAGGAGGGTTTACCACAATCACGCCGTCTCCATCGGGTACTTCTGTGTCGGAAATGTCGCAGGTTTTAAAATCTATCAGGTGATCCACTCCGGCTGTTTTTGCATTTTTTTGGGCAGCATTCAACGCAATTGGACTAATATCGGTGGCAATTATTCTGCCGTCAATCTTCTTTTTAGTGCCGGCTTTAGCTTCATCCCGAATGGCTCGGTAAACAGACTCATCATATCCTTTAATGTGCATAAAACCGAATTGATGACGAAGAGATGCCGGGGCTCGGTTTGTGGCAATCATCGCCGCTTCAATGGCAAGAGTTCCGCCACCGGTCATTGGGTTGATGAAGTGCTGACCCGGTTCCCATTTGGTTCCTGCAATAATTCCGGCTGCAAGGGTTTCCTGCATGGGTGCGGCAACATTTTCGGTTCTGTAATTTCGTCTAGATAGAGATTCTCCGGAAGTATCAATGAAAATGCGGGCGATGTCTTTGTTCCAGAACAGGAACAGTACAGTCTTTGTAAGATCGGAGCCGCTGTCAGGCCGGTTATTGAACCGTTGTGTCATCCGATCTACTACAGCGTCTTTGCAGAGCAAATTTGCGTATTGATCGTTATCAATTGTGGGATGATCAACCCGTGAGGTTACTGAGAAAAATCCATCTTCATCGATGTAATCTTCCCAGGGAATTTCAGTCAGCCATTCTACCAGTTGATCGGGATTGGAAATTCTTTTTTCGCCCAACAAATAATGAACCCTGTGCGCTGTCCGCAGCCAATAGTTCATTTTAATGCAGTCATCAAGACTTGCTTCAAGTTCCAGGCCGGTATCTCGGACTACGGTGGGAGTGAAGCCTAATTCTTCAACTTCATTTTTTAGAAAGGGAGGAAGACCAAATGGACAAGTAACACTAACGGTTCGTTTTTCGGAAAAATCAGCCATGTATGGGAAATATTAGTCATTTTTAGAAATAAAAAATCCCGGGAAGATTAAACGGATATTCAATCTCGCCCGGGAATATACTATCAATTAAGATACTCTCTATTAACTTGTTATTTCAACAAGTTCAATTTCAAAAGAAAGATCTTTGCCTGCTAACGGATG
>JBGTFX010000495.1:0-8766 GCA_041747055.1 Balneolaceae bacterium | reverse complement strand
TCCATGGAGTCGGTTACTGATTGAGCCGAATCGATCAGCCCATCATACATCACTATTTTCAGATTTTTCGAAGGGGCTGAACAAATCAGATAAAGAGTGGTTGATCCGGGAATTTTGGACACCATACAGAGATCGCGTGAGGGAAGGCATTCGAAATCGAATATCATCAAACCGAAAAGTTATACATATAAGCGTTCATACATTTACGCCGGTTTGGGAGGGGGATGATCGTGCTGTGGATATTGGTTTTTTGTATGATCCAAAACGGAGATCAGAACAAGAATTTTGCAGAGAGTGGAAAAAACAGGTGGATTTGAGAGCGCCGGATTTAAGGATAAGAATGAATCAGCCCTATAAAGGATCGGCAGATGGTTTTACCACCTCTCTTCGCAAGGAATTTTCTGAGGATGCTTATTTGGGAATTGAGCTGGAGGTGAACCAGAAATTTTGGTTTGATGGTAATAAGGAGTGGGCTAAAATTGCGGGATTGTTAATAGGGAGTTTATTGGGTAGATAGCGCCTCCTTGGCGCTGAAATGTGGTATATTAATTTGAAAGATAAAATCGCCGTTTATAAGTCTAGGTTTCTATGAAATTATACATCAAGTACATGGTGAGTCTTCGTTGTAAAAACCTGGTGAAAAAGGAATTGAAAGATATGGGGCTACATTATGTTGATGTTGACCTTGGAACAGTTGAAACGTTGGAAGAGATGTCCGATGGGCAAATAGAGCATTTACGGGAAAGACTTGCCGAATCCGGTTTGGAGCTGTTGGATGACAAGAAGATGATTTTGATTGATAAAGTGAAAACGGTGATCATTGAGATGATTCACCATACTGACGAAATTCCAAAGGTGAACTACTCTGATTTTATCAGTGAAAAAGTGGGTAAGGATTACAACTACCTGTCTACGATGTTTTCGGAGGTTAAGGGAATTACGATTCAGCAGTTTATCATTCATCACAAAATAGAGAGGGTAAAAGAGCTGCTTTTGTATGATGAGTTAAATCTCACGGAAATATCCTACAAGATGCACTATAGCAGTGTGGCTCATCTATCGAACCAATTCAAAAAAGTGACGGGATTACGTCCGTTGTTTTTTAAGGAGTTGAAGCATAAACGTAAGGGGAACCTTGAGGATTTGAATTGAAAAATTTTAATCGATTTGATATAGAGTAGATAACTTGTTAATTATTAGAGAGAGCCGGTAATTTTTCATAATTGATTTCAATTATGAACAGATAATAAAAAGAGAGAGATGATATTTGATAGCTGGAATGCCCTTCTTGACGTATTTATAACAGCGGCAGTCGTCTATTTTATGTTGATTTTAAGCCTGCGAATATCGGGCAAGAGAACCCTTTCAAAATGGAATGCTTTCGATTTTATAATGACGGTGGCATTGGGATCTATTTTGGCTACCGTAATTTTATCGAAACAAGTTGCTTTAGCAGAAGGTATACTTGGTTTTTTGATGCTTATCTTGCTTCAGTACTTAATCACAAAATTCTCTGTGCGGTTTCCCGGCTTTCGAGACCTGGTAAAAAGTGAGCCCACACTTTTGTTTGATCAGGGAGATTTTTTGGATGATGCGTTGAAATCGCAGCGTGTGACAAAATCAGAGGTTCGGGCGGCTATTCGTGAATCCGGGATTGTTTCACTCGAGGATGTGGATGCTGTAGTTCTTGAAACAGATGGCAGTTTTAGCGTGATGGGAAAATCGGAAAACAGTTCAAGATCAGCTTTGGTTGATGTAGATAACGAAGAGCGCCTTAAAAAGGAATAGCTGTTCGATTAGTAGTAATGTTATTCTGCCCCGTCAGAACGCTGAAGTTGCGATCAGACGGGTAAATAACGATTAACGCATCCGGAAGACGGTAAAATCAACGTCAGATGATCATCTAAAGCCGAAAACAATCACTTATGTAATTAAATTCTGTTGGAGTGTAAGGCTTACTGATAGGGTTAAATGCATAATGTATCGTGACACCGACAAAATATAATAAACTATTGTAAACATTTATACCTCGTCACACCTTTGCAATTACGCAAAATAACCCGTTTTACCGGGTAACTAATAATAATATGAAAACAATAAATAAATTTATCAATATCTCGCTCTTTGCTACACTGTTTCTTTTTGCAGGGTTAATCGGATGTAGTGACTCCGGAACAAGCGCACTTGACGATGATTTGGATGCACCAACAGTAGAATCAACAAGTCCTGTTGATAATGAATCGAACATTGTCCGTAACAAAACAATTACCGTTACTTTTGATCAGGCCATGGATCCTGCATCAATTACTGCAACATCCTTCACCGTAAATCGTGGATCTACAAACGTAGCCGGAACGGTTGAGTCATCCGGTGTAACAGCGACTTTTAAGGCAACAAATACCTTAAATGCACTTTCTGATTATACAGTAACTCTTTCTAAAGGAGCAAAAAGCGCAACGGGAATTGCTCTTGCACAAGATAAAGTGTGGAGTTTTACAACCGGTGGAAGTACAACCCCATTGGATATGGTGGATCTTGGCACCGCGGGCAACTATGTAATTCTTGCAAAAACAGCGATTAACAATAATCCGACTTCAGCGATCACGGGTGATTTGGGAATTAGTCCTGCAGCGGGAAGCTTTATTACAGGGTTTGCAAAAACAGACGCTACAGGTTATGCGACGTCTGACCAAGTGACAGGCCAAATATTTGCCGCTGATATGGCTGATCCTACACCTTCGAACTTGACTACTGCTGTAGAAAACATGATTACTGCGTACGATGATGCCGCAGGACGTCCAAACCCGGATTTCTTTGAACTGTACACCGGCAATATTGGTGGCAAAACACTTGCACCCGGTCTGTACAAATGGACAAACACCGTTTTAGCTCCGACAAGTGTTGAACTTTCAGGTGATGAAAATGCTGTCTGGATCTTCCAAGTTGCTGAAGACCTTACAATAAGCTCTGATGTGAATTTTACACTGACCGGTGGTGCGCTTGCAAAGAACATTTTCTGGCAGGTAGCCGGTGAAGTAACGATGGGAACCGGTTCACATTTTGAAGGAATTATCCTTTCTATGACCGGTATTACAATGACAACCGGTGCGACCATAAATGGCCGAATGCTGGCGCAAACAGCTGTCATTTTGGATCAAAACACAGTTGTTGAAGTTCAGTAAAAGGGGATAATTATTAGCTCTATCAAGAAGACGTACAGAGCAGCTTCGGGCAACCGGAGCTGCTTTTTTTATGTCTACGAAAAAAAACATCAATCCGTAAGCACAAAATCCTTTTTTTCAGGCTGAGAATGGCTGTTTTCCGTAACTAAAACCAGTGCTTTTTTAATCACGTTCTGTAATGATTGAAAACTGGAAGGCTTCTGTATGTAATAATGAGCGCCTTCAATATAAAGTTCATCAACAACTTTTTGCTGAAAACTGGTTGAAAAAATGATTACAGGCAAATGATGGAGATCCTCACTCTCTTTTATTTCCGATAAACATTCGTGCCCACTTTTTAGGGGCATATTCAGATCAAGAAAAATAGCGTCAGGAAGTTCCAGGGTTTTCTGTGATAACCGTTTCATCAATTTAACACCATCATATACGGTGGCTAAATTTATAGAAAGTGCTAACTCATTAATGGCACTTTTAAATAGGAATACATCATCTTGATCATCATCAGCGAGAATGATATTAAGGGAGGCATTGTACATATAATTACTACTTGATTTATGGTAGATTCTCTCTTTACCGGAGAACACGTTTCAAAAGATATAGTGTACCATAAAACGATAAGCGGAGCAGTATGTTTCTTGCGGATTTAAATTAATTCAGAAAGGATCAGCTATGGGAATTTTATTTTGTGGAGTATTAATAATTGGTAAATAAATATTAAAGGTACATCCTTTATCAAGCTGACCGGTAGCAGTTATCTTTCCATAGTGATTACTTACAATTTTTCTGACGGTTGCCAATCCAATGCCTGTGCCGGGGTAGTCTTCTTTTTGATGAAGGCGTTGAAAAACCTCAAATATTTTTTCGCTGTATTTCTTTTCGAAACCAATTCCGTTATCAGAAAAAGTAATATGGCAATAGTCTATATCAGGAATTAAACCATTTTGTATTAAATCTTTTCCCTTCGCGACATCACAATTAATGACAATAATAGGAGGGACTCCCGGTTTGGCAAACTTTAGTGAATTTGTGATAAGGTTAGTTAACAGTTGTTTAAACTGAAAAACAATTACATCTACATCACAAAAATCACTGATTTCAAAAGTAGCTTCTTTCTCTTTAATTAAATCGGCAAGATTCGATTTTACAACTGCAATTAATTTGTTGAGGTTTGTGGTTTCAAAATTCTTTTCAACATTGTTCAGTTTTGAAAAAGAAAGCAGGTCACTGATTAACGTTTGCATTCGGCCGGCGGCGTCTTGCATCAGGTTAAAATAGAAGTGCCCTTTTTTTGATAAATTTTTGCCATCTACATCAATTATTCGACTTGAAAGTGTACGAATTTTTCGCAGTGGTTCTTGTAAATCATGACTTGAAACATAGGCGAATGCTTCAAGCTCGTTATTCATTTTAATCAGGTTTTCATTTTTTTGAATCAGCTTATTATTAGCATTTTTTAACTCAAGGGTTCTTTCTTCAATTTTTGCTTCTAATTCTTTTGTGTACTGCTCCTGTAGCATTCTGCTTTTCTTTTTTTCTTTTTCCTTCTCAGTTATATCTTCTATGGAAAGCAAAATTAATTTTTGTGAAATGTTATCACTTTTAACCTCACGGGCATTTACCCGGAGTATTAGTTCCCCAATTTTTGGGAAAGTATGTGTTACCTGAAAATCCTGGACTATTGATTTTTCAGGAATAATTTTTTCTAATACAGTGCGTAGCTCAGGTACGTCCCATTCCGTATTTCCAAGATCATAGATACGAACACCTAAAGCGTCTTTTTCATTTACTTTAAATAATGTATAAAAGGCGCGATTTGCTTTGATAACCTTCAAGCTACTGTCTAGCACTAATAACGGCTCGCGAATGTTGGCAACAATAGATTCGGAAAAATTCTTTTCAGCAATAATCTGTTCATTGAGCTTTACGGATTTATCAGTTTCCTGCCCTTTTAAACCTTTTATCTTTGCTATACCCATATGGCAACTACCAGCTTTGATTTAAACAGATCTGAATCTGTAAAATTTGAAGTAGTAGATAGTTAAGATTTATAAAATTGTTCCGGAAAAGTGTAAGTTTTACCCCACTTTTTCTTATCTCATTAAAGACCAATTACATCTATAGATAGCTTCTATTGCCAGTAAAATTCAATTGAAGCCTCTATAGAACCGAGAATTATAAATATATTGGAGTAATTTATTTTAGGATGAATACCGGAAGAAGACTTTTTACGAATATCACCAAATGATTTCTGTACATTTATGACGCTAACTAAATCAATTAAAATTATAGTGATGGAAAATTTATGAGAAAAAAACTACAACTCTCTCTGGTTCTTTTTCTCTTCATTTCAACCGCAGGTATTGCTCAGGATAGAGATGAAGTAGTAGAACGCATTGTTACCGAAGCCACAGAACATTCACAAATTGAAGAACTGGCTCATTATTTAACCGATGTGATAGGACCGCGTTTGGTGGGAACTCCCCAAATGCAGCACGCACACGATTGGGCGGTAGAAAAATTTGAAAGCTGGGGAATCAGCTCCCGAAATGAGCAGTATGGAGAATGGCGCGGCTGGGAACGTGGCATAACTCATGTAGATTTAGTTTCTCCGCGAGTCGTATCACTTGAGGCGATGCAGCTTGCCTGGAGTCCAGCCACTCCGGAAGGAGGAATTACCGCCGGGCTGATTACGCTTCCTCTAGTAGCAGATTCTCTCGAATTTGTGGAATGGCTTTCCAATGCAGAAGGTAAATTTGTAATGACATCCATGTTGCAAGCGACCGGACGACCGGATTATAACTGGGAAGAATTTGCTACAGAAGAATCGTTCGAGAAAATGAAAGCTGATCGGGATGAGCAAACCCGTACATGGAGAGAAAATATGAGCCGAACCGGCCATAATAACAGAACCCTTGTACAAGCTTTAGAAAATGCCGGGGCAGTCGGTATTATTCAGTCGAACTGGAGCCAGGGATTTGGTACAAATAAAATATTTGGTGCCAACACTGAAAATATTCCCACAATCGATATGCTGCTCGAAGATTATGGCATGCTTTACCGGATGGTGGAAAGTGGAAACTCACCGGAAATTCGCGTGAACGCACAGTCGAGTGAACTTGGAATGGTTCCGACATTTAACACCATAGCAGAAATCCCCGGAACGGAAAAGCCGGATGAGTACATCATCCTTTCCGCACACTACGATTCCTGGGATGGCGGCACCGGCGCAACGGATAATGCTACGGGATCAGTGACAATGATGGAAGTGGCGCGGATTTTAAAAGAAGTCTACCCAAATCCAAAGCGTACCATTTTGGTAGGACTTTGGGGTGGTGAAGAGCAGGGATTGAACGGCTCAAGAGCATTTGTTGAAGATAATCCCGAAATCGTGGATAACCTTCAGGCGTTGTTTAACCAAGATAATGGTACCGGGAGAGTGATCGATATTAACGGCCAGGGATTTTTGAATTCGTATGATTATCTCGGGAGATGGTTATCAGCTGTGCCAACCGATGTTACACGACATATTGATACCACTTTTCCCGGAACTCCGAGTGGCGGCGGAACGGATCACGCCTCATTTGTAGCCGCAGGCGCACCAGCATTTGTATTCCGATCCTTAAATTGGTCATACTGGAATTACACATGGCACACAAATCGTGATACCTACGATAAAATTGTATTTGATGATCTTCGAAATAACGTAATTCTCATTGCGACAATGGCGTACATGGCCAGCGAAGATCCCGAAACAACCGATCGAACCAAACGCGTTTTGCCTGTAAATCCAAGAACCGGCGAGCAGATGACATGGCCGCAGCAACGATCACCGAACAGAAGTGGTGGGAATTAATTAACTAATAAACCCGTCAGACCGCTTGAGCGGTCAAACGGGTATCGTATGGCATAAGTAATGCCCAGGCCTGTCAAGTTTCAAAAATCCTGACAGGTCTTTTTTTGTGAATTTCACAGTGGTCAACTTGTAACAATCTTTTTTTCTCTATTCTAATTCGTCTTGGCATGATAGAAACGATTATGTTTGCTATCCAAGTGTCTCAAGTTTACTTGTTAATCAACTAATAATGCCGTTAGGCATGCGTGGAATCGTAGCCACCGGTTTCAACCGGTGGAATACATGAAGTCACAAATTTCAAAATGCCGCGCCGAAGGCGTCCGCCTTCATGGCGGATAGGCATGGTTAACAAATAGTGTTGGCCATGGCTCTATCATTCTTCATTTGAGATTTTTAAAAAGAAAGCGTTCATCATAATCGATCTCAAACATCTTCAAAAGCTTTTCATATTCATCCCTAAAACTCATTTTTTTATGATGCTCTTTTTGGTTCAATATGTATTGATATACATCATTTTTTTGAGAGTGTCCATACGAAAAGCATCCATATCCGCTCTGCCATTCAAATCGGTGTTGCAACAGATTATTTTCATTGATCCATTTAGAAGACTTGGCTTTCGCCGATTTCATGATCTCGGATATGGCAACAATGATAGGTTTTCCACCGGACTCGCTAATCAGGTTGCCGATGACTGAGTATAATCTTTCCTCCCATTGCGGTTGGATCAAGCCATTTCTGAACTTGACTGCGAAAATTGTATGAATATGGATTTTGTGATATGTGTTTGCCATAGAATTGTGATTGAATGAATTAGATACGAATGACAATTTATTTATATAATCACATCAAACAAACGTATTGGACCGTGCCTCAGGCACTCAAACTTTAGTTGTGCGTTTTCATTTCCTCCGGTTGAAACCGGAGGCTATGATGTTAAGCGTGCCAAAAGGCACTTCAAGTAAGAATGAAGGCGAAAAGGAAAAAAATCAAACCAATTGTCGATAATTTGAAAGGATACACTTGAAACCCACGCAATCCAGCAAAGCCCCTTTTTTTGTTCTAAAAAGATCTCCTACCTTATCAAAAAAACACCTCCATGCCCCCAAAAAAATATACCAAAACAAATGATGTGCCCGATATTGAAACCTATCGGATGCTAAGGGAAAAATCAGGGCTGAGTCCAAAATCAGAGGAAGCCGCACGGCTGGGGCTGAAAGGCACTCTCTTTTCAGTTCAGATATTTTATGAGGAAAATCCCGTGGGAATGGGAAGGCTGATTGGCGATGGAGGCTGTCATTTTCAGATAGTGGATATGGCCGTGTTGCCGGCTCATCAGGGGAAAGGATTAGGTAAGGAAATTATGAAGGATCTGTCTGCTTATATTGATCAACATTTACCGGATACAGCGTATATCAGTTTAATTGCTGATGGTTCCGCTGATAAGCTTTACAAACAGTTTGGGTTCAACTATACCGCTCCCTCTTCTGTTGGGATGTACCGAAGGGTTATAAAAAAAAAGTGAAATTAAGTGTCGCGCTTGCGGTCATTCTTCCCGAAAGTTTTCGGGACAGAATCTCCTACCGTTGAGAGGTGTGTCGTCCTGAAATAGGTTGACTGTTTTTAACAGAAAAAGTCAACGTAAAACAGGATAACAAAATGTCGTCAAAAAATGGTATTTACAGTGAAGAATTTAAATGGAAAGTTGTCCAGGAAGTCCTTTCCGGAACCTTA